>JAGLXI010000081.1 GCA_023132995.1 Candidatus Zixiibacteriota bacterium
CTTTTGGGACAGCCTCCCCTCGTCTGCCCGTCAGTCAAACTGGCGAAAGCCAGTATCCAGTCTTCGAATCCAAGGTGGATTCCGGGTCAAGCCCGGAATGACGAATGTGTCCCCGTGGGCGACAGACCCCCGGTCTGCCCATGACCGACTTCTGAGCCTCGGGACGCCCGACACCACACTCAATGGGAGCCCCCCATACAACAGAACCCCGGTTGTTTTGAGCTTGAGCCGTGTTCTCTGTTGACTGTTGGTACCGTCTACAGATTTTTTACAACTCAAGCAGTCAGCGAGGCACGGTCCGTCGCCCAGTTCTCAGAACGTGACGCTAGTCCGTGATCCCGACATCGGTGATCACTGTCGCCGGGGACCGCCGCTGCTCGCGCTGTGATTTTTTGTACTGAGTGTGACAGGACTTACATCGCTTGGGATCTTCCGTATAACCGCGCTCAGCAAAGTATTCCTGGGCAGCACACGTAAAAACGAATTCCTCTCCACATTCACTACAAATCAAAATCTTCGGTTCGAAACCACTTTTCATCCGTACCCCTCTCAGCCGCTTCCGAGCAACTTCCGTGTCACTCGTACATCACGGCTCACCTCTCTTATGGCTAAGAGATATCAGGGGTCCACAATCAAGTCAACAATAATAAAATAAAAGAAAAAACGACGGTGGCAACTAATAGGGATTGCAGGGAGGCGGGGGACCATCTTCGAACATGAACTCGACCATTGCCACCAGGTCGCCGATATCAATGCCGATATTGCACTGGAAATCGGCTGCATCCAGGACCGGCATCGGCTGCGGACCGCTGGTGAACATGTATTCGACAAGATACACAAGGTCGGCTATGTCAATAAATCCCGTGAAGTCGACATCGCCTCGCTGAAGTACGACTTTACCGAGAACGGTCTGAGAATCAGCAACCGTGGGGTCACCCCACGACTGCGCCTTGAAATGAAGATTGGAGCGTTCTTCCAGCGGTGTCCCTTGTGGAGGACTGACGGCCACTGAGAATACCGTGTCCCTGCCCGGAGCCAGGGCCTTGTCGATTGTGTCTGGAGGTCTCCAACCTAGATCGTCCCACACGATCAAATCTATCACGTCATACAGCGGAGCGTTATTGGTAACCTGGCACTCCCATTGACGGACACCGCCGGAGTACACTGCGGAATCAGTGGTGAGCACAACCAGGCTCACGTCATACGGTTCAATGACGTCGGCCCGGTAAGTAAACGGAGCTGCGGCGGAGAATTCAGACAGGTTGATTCCAACGAGAGCGACCCGATAGTACGACTCGAACCCGGGAACCTCAACTGAACCGAGGTAGTTGCCGGGGCTTAGCTCGATCCGTTCAAACTCGTGAACGTTGTCGGCTGTCGATTTGATTAGATACGCCGCCCACTCGCGGGAATCGCTGCCGTTGAAGGTCACTGTCAGGGTGCCGACGTTCCCACCCGGAAAGAACTGGACGTAGGCGGCGCCATATCCGGCCGGAGAGCCTAGTGAGTTTTGTAGATTGACCGGGAAGCTGGAGTGCGTCCGACCGATTACCGCCAGCGGGTAACTGGCCGCCTCTTCGTGGTGCAGTCCGTCGTCGCGCGTGTAAGTGCAGAAGTTCCAGAGCGCAAATTCCGCAAAAGCGGAGTCCTGGGTCCAGCCATACCTTGCCAGCATAGTGTCGGAAAGAGCATCATAGACCGTGGTCTCATTGATGGCTCCTTCCCAGACAGCGCGCATCAGGGAAGTATCAAACTTCTGAGCAAGATACAACTCCCAGATGAAACAGGAGTAGTAATGATACGAGTTTTCCATCAGTGAGCGGTGCGGCTCGGAAAAGAAGTTGCCCAGGTAATTGTGGTTGTCATCGGCGTAGTCAAAGACAATGTCTTCCATGTAAACGGCATCCAACTCCATGAACCAGGTATCCTCGCCGACATCGTAAGCAAATTGAACGGCGTGATGGTATTCGTGGGCGGCCGTCGCTTTGGCAGCGCCCCACTGGCAGCCTTCGGGGTCAGGGTTGGGAGGGAATACGAGGAAATTGTGGTGTAATACCATGTAGCTGAAGTGGTCGTTCCAGGGCATGGGGCCGTCGCCTTCGTACACAACGTAACCGTAGTAACTCATATTCTGGAAATAGATATCATACTTCTCGTCCCCGCCCATACCACCGTCGGATGGCGGCACTAAGTACCCCAGATCGATATGCCTGGCCCAGGCCGTATCAAGGTAGGCGGCGCACTTCTCCACGAAATCCGGTACACCGCTGAGGTCACTGTCGTCCGCAGGTACGGCGTGGACGCTGTCTTCATCGATATCATAATGAAGCTTGAAAAAACCGCCGGGAGAATCATAGACGAAATACGTGTCCCATCGTGCCATGGTTTCCATGAATGCTCGCTGGGTGGAGGCCGAAAGGAGGTCCCACTGGGACCGGATCTCCTTGAGGATCATAGTAACACTGCGTCCGTGCGCTTCGGGGACACCCGCCGCCAGGCGAACTGCTTGGTATCTGTCCGGCAACTCGCCCGGCGCTCTGATTGCCTTCAACTGGAGTATGACTTTCTCATCCAGTGTAAGCGAGCCCTGGGCATATTCCTGCTCAATGGCGGCAAGAGGATCGTGGGCGCTCGGCATATCGCGCCCACCGGCCGTCGACACGATCAACAGCACAAGCGCCAGACAGGTCAGCAGTATTGTAATTCGAGATTCGCTCATAAGTTGTCTCACTGCATTAGCCAGCGGTTTGATTACTAATTCGGCTTCCAGCCGATCCCCTCCACCCGATTTGCTACGAGTATCGGCAACCTTGTGTATCATCTCTATCTCAGATATTACAGCATCACACCAGTAAGACCACAGTATCGGACAGGGCAGCCCTGCCCTCAGGGGAATAGTCCGAATCGAGAAAGCACCGGTGCCGACCCCTGATGAACGGCCAGACCCGGCAAAGCCTTCACCTATTCACAATGTATTGTATATCAATGGCTTGTCAAGGGCAAAACACTGGTCGCGGCTCGGAAATACTGCCCCGACCCGATCGATAACTGCCAGCCGTTTCGCTCCGAGTAAGCTATATCCAGACGAAAGAGAGCGGTCTTTGAGGATTTCTCGAATGACACCCGTAAACCTGCTCCGACGCTCGCATCGAAGTCCCGGAACCTGAACGGCTCACCCGATTTCCAGGTGCGGCCGATGTCGGCAAACAGTGTCGCCCCGATCATCACCGAAAGAAGCTCCAGGCCCGGAAACGTCCTCCCTTCAACGTTGAGAACAGCCCTGCGGTTGCCGTTACGAAAGTACGTTTCAAAACCACGAAGTCCGTTGGTGCCCCCCAAGGCGAGGTTGTCGGCATTGCCCATCCTGTCCATGCGGTAGTTGGCTCTCGCTGCTACTGTAAAGACGTCTGAGGGACGGTTGTACGCCTGGAGGGCTACCTCAGTCAGTCGCCTGACCACCCTGCTGTGTGCCACCCATATGAGACCCTCACATGAAAGCCGCACCAAGCCGGCTCGAAACCGGCAGGTGTGCGCCAGACCCAACCCCAGATTGTCGAATACAACCTCGTCGGAATTGACGGCCCGCGCCACTTTGACGGCTGCCGACGGTCCCAACGTGAAATCCTCGGTGTATCCGAAGCCATCGATCTGACGAAGACTTACGAATGACATCCGTGAGTAGCCGACCATGGCGCTGACTCTATGATATAATGAATCACGCGGAAAACCTGCATCCGCCACAGCCCAGTCTTCAGGGTCATTAGAAAGCGTGTCCTTATCGTAACTCCTCTCAAAGCGGTAATCGTAGCCCAGCTTGAACCTGATCTTGTCGGCATGGGGACCGGTGCTGTAGGCAAGCGCCAGACCGGCGAGATCACCGGCGTATCGCGACTGGGCGATCTTTGCCTCGTCGTCATAGATATCTCGCCGCCCACCAACAGCCATGGCGCTCAGGGAGTACGAGAAGCGCTGGGAGAGATCATAGAACGGGCGCCCGACGGCAAGCCTCTGGAAACTCGCCAGGGGATCGTTGCTGTAATCGACTCCCAGAGACAGCGGCCATCCGAAAACACGGTTGTCAGCCAGATGAGTTGTCAGGTGGTCATCCTCGATCTCCCTGAAGAAGTAGGCGATGTCAAAATACTGGTTGTTCCCCAACAGGTTCTTGTCAGCCACGCCGATCTGATAACGCACCTCGTTTCCCTCCCGGTTGATATTGAATCCCCCGGAGATGCTCCACTGATCAATAGTGACAACCCTCACCAGCAGGTGTCCGTTCGGCAACAGGCTCGTCTCGACCCAGGCGTCATAGAGCGTCAGACATCGTCGCAGATTTCGTGCTGTTTCTTCGGCCAGTTCCTGCGAATAAGGCTCACCGACACGCAGCAGCACTTCCCGCCTGACAACCCTTTTCCGCGTGGTCCAGTGAATTGCATTGGCTGTCCTGAAAACGAAATTGCCGTATTTAGCATTCTCGGTGTCATAGATGTTTCGATTGTCAATCACAATGCTGTCGACAAACAGCCCTTCATGCGCCGCCTCCGACACCCGGATTTCGGTGACCGGCAATCCATCGATAGCGGCCGCTCCCCGTCCGGCGGGGAGTTGAACAAGCAGACAGAGCAGGAAAAGTCGATATGTGGCGGGGCTGAACATACTCACGTTGTCGTCAATAAACGCCATCGTCTCGCGCAATCAACAACAGAGTTGCCAATTTGATGCCGCAAAAGACCGGTCTCAAGAGAACGGCGTCGCATTCCGATAAGATAATGAATTCAAACACGGAGCGCTCTCAGTCTGGTGAATGCGAAGAAGAAAATCGGCGATCTCCTGATCGAAAAAGGCTACATAACCGGTCAGCAACTGGAAGAAGCCGTCCGTAAGCAGGCGGTTTCGGGACGTCGTCTGGGCGAAGTCCTGATCGACCTGGGCCATATCACGGAGGAGCAGCTTACTGACAGCATTTCCGACCGCCTGAGTGTTCCGAAGATCTCCCTGACCTCAATGATCCTCGATCCCAAGGTGGTGCAGAGAGTCTCCGTTGACCTGGCCAGAAGGTACACGCTCATTCCCGTCTTTGCCGTCGGCAGTACCCTTACGTTGGCTATGGCCGATCCGCTCAACGTTGTCGCCATCGAAGGAATCAAGTATCTCACCGGTTGCAATATCAGGCGAGCCGTGGCCAGCCCTTCTGAGATCAAAGCCGCCATCAACGAGTATTACTCAATCGCGGACTCGCTGCTTCACATCATGGACTCGGGGAGAGACGCCGAGAGTCAAACCACAGCCGCGCTGCCCTCGGCCGATAAGGTGGAGTCGGAAAGCCCGGTCGCCAAGCTCGTCGATCTTATTCTGTCCAAAGCGATTCAGGATCGGGCAACAGATATTCATATAGAGCCCGAGGAAGCCCGCCTGCGAATCAGATATCGGATCGACGGTATCATGCGCGAAGAGGCGGCGCCACCAAAGTCGATGCAGAGCGAACTGGTCTCCAGAATAAAGATCGCCGCTAACCTGGACGTCTCGGAAAAGCGGCTGCCCCAGGACGGACGTTTCATGACCGAACTTGAAGGCGCCATTGTCGACCTTCGCGTTTCGACTCTTCCCACCATCCACGGCGAAAAAGTCGTCATCCGGCTTCTGGATCGGCGCAACCTGCTCCTGAGCTTTGAGCAACTCGGCTTCAATGCCAAAGTTGAGCATTTCTGGAAGAACGTCATCCGCAAACCGGAAGGGCTGATCCTGATAACCGGGCCAACCTCCAGCGGCAAAACATCGACGCTGTATACAACTCTCCAGGAGATAAACTCCGTTGAGAAAAACATCATCACCGTCGAGGATCCGGTGGAGTACTCTCTCACGCTCATTAACCAGATTCAGATCAATGAGAAAGCCGGGTTGACCTTCCCTTCTACCCTCAGAGCCATGCTTCGGCAGAACCCGGACATTATCATGATCGGTGAAATCCGCGATTCCGAGACGGCCAGCATGGCGATACGCTCAGCCCTTACCGGGCACCTGGTTCTCTCGACTGTCCACACCAACGATGCCCCCTCGGCCATCGCCCGTCTGATCGACATGGGAGTGGAGAGATACCTTGTCGCCTCGGCGCTAAAGGGCATACTGGCCCAGCGGCTGGTTCGCCTCAACTGCCCGGAGTGCCTTGAGGACTACCGGCCATCCGACGGAATACTGAAGCGGGCCGGCCTGTCGGAACTTGCGGACACCATGTCCTTTCGCCGGGGCGCCGGCTGCCCCCAGTGCAGGAACACCGGCCTGAAAGGGCTTACGGGTATATTCGAGTATGTTGAAATCACGCCACTCATTGCAGACCAGATCATCGCCGACGTCTCGCTGAATGTAATCCGCGAGGAAGCCCGGCGCGGCGGATACGTCCCCCTGTTTGAGATGGGACTGGAGAAACTGACTTCGGGCCAGGTCTGCCTTGAGGAACTGCTCAAGGAGACGTCGAATCTCGAAAACATGTTTGACCCCTACCAGCAGGCGTACGTAAAGGCCGCTGATGCCAGCCGAGTATAAGTATCGCGCCGTAGCCAGGAACGGCCAATCGCAGAACGGAACGATTACCGCCGAGAGTAATCAGCAGGTATTGGAGTACCTGTCGGAACAACACCTGCTGCCCGTTTCAATCAAGGCGGTCAGGAAGCGGCCGCTGTTTTCTCTATGGGGCTTCTTCAGGGGATCACAGTACGACGAACTGATAATGTTCACCAGCAACCTCTCCACCCTTTACAAAGCGGGCGTTCCCTTGCTGCGCGCCCTGTCGATCATCAGGATCGGCGGCCCGCAGAGTCGGTTCAACTACGCCATCTCCCAGATGAGGCTCAGCCTGCAGTCGGGCAAACCCCTCTCAGCCGCCATGGCCGAATTCGACGACCTCTTCCCCGGGTATTGCATGGCAAGCGTCGCGGCCGGCGAGGAATCGGGCAAACTGGACGACATCCTGGATGAGTTGTCCCTGATGATGGAGAAGGAACTCGAGCTTACCCGCCAAATCAAGTCCGGCGTCAGGTATCCGCTGATGGTCGTTTCAACTCTTCTGGCCGCCTTTGTCGTAATGATGACGTTTGTCGTACCGAGGTTTGTGGAATTCTACGGCGCCTTTAACGTTGACCTTCCCCTATTCACCCGGCTGCTTATCGGCGTCAGTAACGCTTTCGACCGGTACTGGCCTGTCCTGCCGGTACTGATCGCAGCCGCCATATTTGGGTTTCATAAGGCGTCCTCAAACGAAAAAGCCCGACTGGTTATCGATCACTTCATGATAAGGCTGCCGGTGATCGGCAAGTTAGTGATAAAGGGCAACGTGGCGCGGTTTGCGTTGATGTTCAGGATCCTTCTGCAGTCCGGCCTGCCGATCGTGAAATCACTTGACATCCTCAACGGAGCGATCAGAAACAGCCAGGTGGCGCGGGAGATCAGAAAAATCAGGGACCTCTTCCGCGAGGGCCGGGACGACTTGTTGACCTCGGGAGACTTCGCTGTCTTTCCTGAGTTGGCGCTGCAGATGATGTCCATAGGCCTGGAGTCGGGCTCCCTTGAAAAGATGCTTTCGGAGGTGGGCCGCCATTACACCAGAGAAGTGCAGTACATGTCGCGCCATTTGACGGCCATTTTAGAGCCGATACTGACCGTCGTCTTAGGAGGCTTCGTGCTGGTTCTCGCACTGGCTATCTTCCTGCCGATGTGGAACCTGATCCAGGTATTCCGAGGTCCGTAGGCTGCTAAAGAGGTGGCCTGATGCTTCCGACATATATCATATAAGTGTAGTCTAACCGTGCCGCAATGGAGGTAATATGCTCGCCCGATTCAATCAAAAAGGTTTTACGCTCATTGAG
>JAGLXI010000082.1 GCA_023132995.1 Candidatus Zixiibacteriota bacterium
AAGGAGGCTGCCGCCCGAAGCGCTCTTGGCAGTATGCGCTCAGGGATAACCATCTACTACGCCAACCAGGCAGTCACCACCGGCGACGCTTCCTGGCCGGTCATTGACAGCCTGAGAGCCATCGGCGTGGTTATGGAACAGACCATTCCCACCAATCCGTACCAGACCAACGCCTCCGACTCGATTGTCACCGGCGTAACCAAGGGCACCATAGTGGGAACCCGGGGTGGTTGGGCCTACAAGGAGTCCACCGGGGAAATCTGGCTTAACACCAATGGATCGGCAGAGAACAACTGGTAGGCTGATTGCGTCCAGATTCTAAAGCACCTGTTGCCTGCGGCAGGCCGGGGGTCTGTTGCGGATCCGACGGCTTTACCCTGATCGAACTTGTCATGGTAATCGTCGTTCTTGGCATTCTGGCCGCGGTAGCGATCCCGAAACTCGTCAACGTAACGGACAGTTCGAAGATTGCCGCCACCCGGAAAGAAATGCAATCGCTCAAGGAAGCCATTATCGGTAACCCAATCCTTGTTGCCGGTGGGGCTCTTGTTGACCGCGGATTCGAAGGCGACGTCGGCTTTCCTCCCCCCCAGTTGGAGGACCTGGTGGCCAGGCCGGGTTCGCTGTCTGTGTATGATCCGTTGACACGGCTCGGCTGGAATGGTCCCTACATCGACAGCTCCGGAAACTCGTATCTGGACGACGCCTGGGGAACAGGGTACGTATATGATCCCTCGAGCCGTCGCATTGTCTCGGTCGGGGGCGCGGACAGCATCGCCATCACGTTTTAGCTCGCGTGGACTATGGTCAGTATCAAATCCATCGTGAAAAGGCATGGTAAGACCAACGATCCGGCCTCCGCTCATTTCTCGGAATCGAGACTGCCCGGAAGGACAAGCCTGAATATAGGCCGACACCTTGCGTTTTCGATAGGCAGCACTCATATCCAAATGGCCGCTACTACGCATTTTGGCCGGCGAAGGAGAACTCTGGACGTAACCTTTGCTCCCTTTCCGGGCAACCTGAACACACCGGAGGAACGAGCGGAGTATCTCACTAACAGCATCGGCATGTATCTCGCACGGCATGGCGGGAGAAACCCCAGTGTTTTCCTGACCGTGTCCGGCTGCGAAACAGCCTTTCGAACGTTCCTGATGCCGACCATGAAAGCCCGCGACCTCGACTCGGCCATAGAATACGAAGCCGAGAAACAGATCCCTTTCCCACTCTCCGAGTGCGTCTTTGGCTATCGACCGACCTGCAAGGTTGTCGCCCAGGATCGGGTGCGCCACAGAATCAGCCTCCACGCCGCAACCACCAGGTATATCAAGGAACAACTCGATCCCTTTCGCGCAAAGGGGATTGACGTATCCCGCATCTTTCATGCCCACGATGTCATCGGGGAGTTGCTCGAGGACCTGCCGGATTTCCGGGATGATCACAGCTACACCCTGATGCAGGTGGCGTATGACCGGTCTGAGATTTCGTTCTATCACGGATCGTCACTGGAATTCGTCCAGGTCGGCTCCACGGCGGCTTCCCAGTTGGGAGACGATCCCGATGAGACCAGACTGAGGTTCTTTGCCGAGAGTCTGACAAGAGAGCTCGAAACCGCACAAGATTTCTACGCCGGCCAGTACGCGAGAACGCCATCGGGCACGGTGCTTGTCTACGGTGAACTGGCCGAGGCCCCGGAACTGATAGAACGCACAGGCGCCTTTACGAGTTTCGATTTCATCCCTTTCCCGACCGAACGCCTGCCGTATCTACGCAATCAGGAGCTCTCCCGGGACGAGGCCTGCGCCGTGTGCCTGCCTGCGCTGGCGGCCTCAGTGTGCCGCAAGCGACTGGCCAACCTGCTCCCCGCAGAAGAAAGGCGAAGACAGACCAAGAACAAACTCAATCGCTGGAGCAGGATATCGCTGGCGTTGGTAACGGTTGTCCTCATAGCGTCCTGGGCAATCATGTACCGTGCCGCAGCCGATGCTGAACTGACGCAGTCCCGGCTGGAAGATCAGGTGGCCGACATCAAAAACTCGGACACATACATCTCCTATTACGTGCTCAAACAGCAGATGGCTGCCGACAGATCCTATATCGAAACAACGAAGGCCAACCCCAGCTATTTCAACCTTAATCTCAAGCAACTCTCATTGGTGACACCACCGGCAGTGCGGCTCACTACGCTGGACTACCGACCGACAGATTCAACTGCAAACCTGACGATCCACGGCGTGGCTTCCTCGGAGGATATCCCGCCGGAGGTTGTACTGGCCGAGTATGTCGAGGGTCTCAGGGCATCGCCGTTCTTCCAGAACGTCACTGTCCTGCGGCACGTCAAGCGAAAAGTACAAGGCGAGTCTATAATCGACTTCCAGATCGGCATGGAGGGAGCGGTATGACGCAGCGGTTCAGCGTATACGTTGCCCTGATGCTGGTCATGGCTGGAGCTTGGTATCTCCTTCTCTATGCTCCGCTGGCGCGCACACATGCGGCAACCGTCACCCGGATAGACGTAGCCGAGCGACAGTTGGACGATTTCAGGCGGACGATCAGCGAACTGCCGGGATTCGTGGCAGCCCGGAAACAGCTTGTTCAGGTCAGGAGTGACCTCCATTCGCACCTCTATGCCAAAAACGGCGTA
This sequence comes from Candidatus Zixiibacteriota bacterium, assembly GCA_023132995.1. Lineage (GTDB taxonomy): Bacteria > Zixibacteria > MSB-5A5 > GN15 > FEB-12 > JAJRTA01. The sequence continues at coordinate 2,645 of JAGLXI010000082.1, forward strand.
CTCAAGCTGCTTGATCAACTCAAGCAGGAAGCAGCCGAACGGAATCTCACCATCACCGATGTCTCGCCACCCGTGGAGGAATTGCTGCTTCTCAACAGCATGGTCGTCGATTCCATGCAGCCCGGGTTCCTGAATATCCAACTCGAACTCACCGGCCATTACGTGGATTTCGGAAAGTACGTCGGTTTCCTGGAAACAGCGGAGTTCTTCCGGGGAATAAACGGCTGCCATGTCGCCGCCGCACCGGACGACAATCACGAGACCACGTTCAGGATCGGATTCAAAGCGCTCCTCGGCAGTTTTGTGGAGGAAACGTGAGCGAGAACACGCGTAAGAAAGTAGTGTACGCCTGCTTTGTTATAGCCGTCATCTATGGCAGCTACAACCTTCTCATGGGGGACGACCAGCCACAGATGATTGAAGAGCGGCAGCAGCAGGCCACAAACGTCAGTGCGGCGATCCACCCGGCAGTCCCTTCTCCCTCATCACCCGAACTGATAGTCACCGATGATATGATATCCGCCCCGTGGGGGGCCGACCCCTTCCGCGACAGGGTGACACCGGAAACTGCACTTTCACCCCGACCGAACGACCTCGTCTGGGTGTTGGACGGCATCGTCTACAGCGATCGCAGTCCGATGGCAATCATCAACAAGCAAATGGTTCGATCGGGCGACACGGTCGACAAGGCACGAGTGATCGCAATCGGTCGCAAGACGGCCACGCTTGAACACAAGGGGAAGCAATTCACGCTGACTGTATCCAAGGGTTAGAATATGAGAGAAAAGACAATCTCAAGAGCGCTGATTCTGATGTTGCTGCTGGCAGCGGCTACCGCTGTTGCCGGAGGACCACTCGACACGACCGAAAAGCTGACGCTCCAGCTCGACGCGGTGCCCATTCCGACCGTCCTGAGAATGATCGCCGAACAGAACGAGCTTAATATCGTTGTCTCGGGGGACGTTCAGGGTGAAGTGTCGCTGCGGCTGAATAATGTCGATATGGCGACCGCCCTGGAAGCGATCCTGACACCCAACGGATACAACTACTACGTCCGCAACGACGTGCTTATAATCAAGCCGGTTGACCTCGACGCCGTCGGTGAACTTGTGTCGCGCACGGTCACACTCCGGCATGCAGAACCAGCCACCGTTCAGAGCGCGCTGCAACCCCGACTGACCGGCAAGGGTAAAACGGTGATTCTGGACAATGACGCCGAGGCGACCGGCAGTTCCAGAACGTACACACCGAACAGGATCATGATTACCGATCTTCCGGAAGTGATAGACGATCTACTGGAGATTGTGTGCCAAATAGACAAACCTGAGCGCCTGGTTTCGATTGAAGTCAAGATCATCGAGACCACGCTGGACAGCAAGTCGAAGCTCGGCCTCACGTGGCCAACGGCAATCGCGGCCGACCTTGGCGCAGGCACACAGACTATTTCGGAAAGCACGGAGTCGGACACGGAAACGGAGTCCTACCAGGCGACACTGGAAAACGCGGCCGCAAGCTATAACCCGTCAACCGGCCGCTGGACCTGGGGCACCCTGACCATTGGCCAGGTCACGGCTGTCCTGAACCTGCTCGATCAGCGCGGCAACAGCAGGCTCGTGTCCGACCCCCACATTACGACCCTGGAGAACCATGAAGCGGAAATACGAGTCCAGACGATCATCCCCATTGCCACTCTCAGCCGCTTTACCGAGGGCGTCACGATTCAGGATATCGTCACCTTCCAGGATGAAGAGATCGGAATCTACCTGAGAGTCACTCCGCGCATAGACGACGCCGGCCGTATAACGCTTGACGCTTATTCCGAGGTGGAAGATATCATCGGTTTCGCCGGTCCACCCGACAACCAGAAACCGATTACCGCCAGCCGATCCGTAAGAACGCGAGTCACCGTCAAGAACGGCGAGACCGTCGCCTTAGGCGGACTTCTCAAGGAAACCGAGATTGTTCGGGAACAGAAAGTACCGCTGCTGGGGCGCATCCCGTTGCTCGGCAGACTGCTTTTTACCAACCGGTCGAAGGAGAAGGTTAACACGGACCTGCTGATCCTGATTACACCGCGAATAGTCCCCTGATCACACCCGCGTCAGCATCCACCGACGGGACCGGCTGAACAGCAGTTGGAGAGTAAGCACAACCAGCCCCAGGTCGAACCAGAGCGCCTCCCAGGCCGATTCGCTCGAGGCCTGCGCCGCCTTGAAACAGCCACAGTCTATGTTGATCCCCCTGGCGATGGCCGTAGACAGGGCGACAAGAAATACCAGGGCCATCAGGTTGACAAGCACGATCGCTCCCCGGTAGCAGACGCCAAGAATCAGGCAGACGCCGCAGACCAACTCCAGCCACGGCATGAACAGGGCCATGAGGTTGATAAGCGTTCCCGGCACCATGTGGTAGTACCAGATCGACCGGGCAAAGGCGGCCGGCTCGACTATTTTGTAATAGGAGGCATAGATGAAAATGACACCCACCAGCAGACGAGTAACCAGGGTAATGAGATCGTGATCGATTACTCGTCGCACTGTATTCTCCGTTGAATCGGGAGTTCATACTTCTCCCATTCCCGTGACCCTCCGAAAAAGATCACCACGTCGGTGTAACCCACATCCTGCATATTCCTGGACAGGTGCAGGGACAGGTCACATTCCTCCCCGGAACAGAACGTCACAATCCGACTGTCACGGCTGATATAACCAAGCGCCGAATCAAAATAGGGGGTAAGGTCACCCTCGGGCAGGAAGTCGAAGGGAATACATATAGCACCCGGTATCGTGCCGCAGTTATACTCCTGCGGTTCACGGGAGTCCACAAAAACAGCCTCACTAGAGCTGAAATCCAACTCGGCGACGTCGACAGCAATAAAATGCGGATCGCCCAGTTGAGCCTCAGGGGGAACAATCGGGCCGGAACCGGTATACAAAGACCGGTAGTTGCCGATGTACGGAATCGCATTCGGTGAAATCAGGTTGACCCCGAAGGCAAGCACTGAGGTCACAACCACGAGAATTATAGCCTGCTTGAATACCATGAATGTCTACCTAAACACTTAATCACTTATACCACCAAGGCGCCGTGCCGTTTGCTCGAAAAGACCACCTCTGCTTGTCGTAGTGAAGCCCAACCCGGCTGCTGCCCCCCGGGGCCGTCAACTCGTATGGGCTTCCTCGCAACAGGCCCCGGCTTGGTACGGCGACCGTTGAGGCGGAATGAAAAGTCAGGCCGACCGACTGTCAAGTGGAATCAGGCGGCTCTTGCGGGAATCGGGCGGTCTGGGCATCAAGTAACCCTCAACCGGGCACAGATGAACATCCAATACTCAAAAAAAAAACGGGACCCACCACAAAGTGGCTCCCGCGTCATTTTTTCGGTTCGTCCTCAGGGTTCAAAAAACCGTTAACAACCCGTACCGAGATCGGTCCGGATGGGCCTACTGGGCACGCTCCTCAAGTCGGGAACTAATCAACGCGTAGCGGCCCTGAAGGATCTTTTCCACGACGCGCGTAAATTTGGTTGGCGTCAGCACCTGTAGTCCATATAAATGCCAGCAGTCCTTCTCACCCAACTTGGCGAACTTCTGCTTTCCTTTTCTCTTCGGCATTGCGCATCTCCTCGCATGTCTTCCCCCCTCACGTACTGAATATCAGTACTCGCTACTATTATGGCGGTGAGGAAACATGAGATGCTCTGTTCTCAGCCTATCACCTCCTTAAAGAGACGGCATAAACTCCAGCCGCCTCAAGAATACTTCTTACACCATCATCTATCTTAAAACGGCTCTCTATATAGTAGGTTTTTAACATACACCTGAGAGACCATTTAAGACCATTATCTTCTGTAATCTCCTGATAGCCCTGTGCTTATAGATATTGACCACCTGCTGAGTTATCCCCAGGATAGAGGCAATTTCGCGCTCTTTCCTGCCGCTGAGGTAATGCCGTATCACCTGTTTCTGACGGCGTGAAAGTGAGTTGTCCACATGCCACCTGAGCCGGCTTCGGAACTTGTCAAGCGCCGGTCCCTGTGAACCATCCAGTCCATTGCTGTAGTACGGAGACTGCTCGTTTGCAAATGACTCCAGGAACAGCTTGTCCACGAGAACTTCGGCGAAATCGTGTTCTTTCCTGGGAGCCATTCCAATACTTACTGTCTCAATAGGTTAGTTCATATTGAGAACGTAGCGCTTTAAGTTCGTTGAGCGATATTGAGAAGTTTTGCGCCGTTTCCAACCTGATCTCGTGCAACGCTACCTTACGTTCGTATTTTGAAAGGTCATTAGGAAGTCCCTGGTAGAGCTTCTCATAGAATGCGATTATCTCACTGTGGGCGGCCTCTTCAGCGATCTCGGCATCGGTTGGAGCTCCCGACTCCTCTTGGGTGGAATCAACCTCCCCGCCGGCCTGCGCCCACATTGAGTCCAGGACTATCATCAGCGAGTCAATGCCGGCTTGATAGGCGGAGTCCCTGTGAGACAGCGAGTCACGGAAAGCAATCTCCTGTTGCTCAATAAGATACTGAAGCGAGTCCACCGCCTGCCGGTAGGCGAGAAGTTCCCCGGTGGCTTCTTTTTTGCCCTCATCCCGTGAAATCTGCCTCTGAGATGTTCCCCGCACAACCTTCACATAGGTGACGCCGACAACGATAATCAGAAGACATATAGCGACAATCATTTTTTTCATTATAATTTTACTATATCCGCCGCTGATTATAGTGTCAAGTTTGAACTTCTCGGAGGGATTCGCTTGAGTGCGAACATGAAATCTCGGCACCCGCCGGCAGGTTGCGGGCGCGACCGGGGACCGTGGCTCTACTTCCTCAGGCGAAGCAGCAGAAACACCCACGGCCGGATCATCGACCACCAACCCACAAACGGCTTTATCTTGGAGTAGTCTTTGCCTTCAGGCGGATAGACCATCGACACGGCGGCCTCTACCACTCGAAACCGGTGCTTGAGCGCCTTATAGTGTATGTAATACTCCATTTCGTAGCGATCCAGCCAGTCCTGGTCGATGTCTATGTCGCTATGGTCGAAGAGGTTCAGCCGATAGGCCCGAAAGCCACAGGTAAGGTCGGTCCCCTTGAAGCCCGTGGCCAGATTCACAGCGGTCGTAAACAACCGGATCATGATCTTCCTGAAAAAAGGCAGATTGGGCGACCTTCCACCCTCAAGATACCGTGAACCCTGCACGTAGTCCGCTTCGTCTTCCATAATCGGCCGGACCAGGCGGGGGATTTCTTCCGGCTGCATCTTGCCGTTACCGGCCATGATGACAATGACTTCGAAACCGCGTGAGCGAGCCCAGTGAACAGCCGTTCTGATTCCGGTTCCCACGCCTCGATTGCAGTTGTGGCAAATGACCTCGTACCCTCCGTCGCGCAGGAAGGCGGCTGTTGTATCGGTGGAGCCGTCATCGATAAACAGAAGTTGGTAGTCCTGGACAGCCGAAAACCGGTCGACGAGAGCCTTGAGTTTCTCTCCCTCGTTGTAGGTCAGAACGGTGACGAGAAACTTGCCGGTCAATCAGCCCCCCTGTGCTGAATCGGCGTCTGGAACAACAGCGCCGTCCACAAGCCGGTACTTTCGCCCGCAAGCGCAGGCTATCGACGTTCCGGCTGTATCTGCACTCTCGCCGAAGTCGAGCCTCTCGGCGCACTCGCAAACGTAGCCGGCCAAACGGGCGGGATTACCCAGCCAGAGCGTATGATCAGGCGCGTCGCTGGTCATCACGGTCCCGGCGCCGATAAAGGCATACCGCCCGATAGTGTGCCCCGCTATGACCGTAGCGTTGGCACCGATTGTGGCGCCTCTCCCGACAAGCGTCCTGTCCGGCTCATCACGGTAGACCTTACTGCGGGGATAGACATCATTGGTGAATACGGCATTCGGCCCGATGAACACATCATCCTCCACGACCACGCCGTCCCACAGCGAGACACCGTTCTTGACCGTCACGCGATCCCCTATGCGGACATTGTTCTCGATGAAGCAGTGATCGCCTATATTGCAGTCGGCGCCAAGGACCGCCTTCTCCTGAACATTGCAGAAGGCCCAGATGCGGGTCCCCGTTCCGATATCCTCGCTGTGAACGAGAGCTGTCGGATGTACGAAGAAGCTTTTGCCGGTCATATCAATCCAGCCTGACGACCCGGCCACCGTCTCTGATCGACTTGTTGGCCGCCTCCAGAATCCTCACCACCCGCAGCCCGGCCAGACCGTCGGTTCGCGCTGGACGGTTCTCATGCACAGCGTCATAGAACTCGCGAGCCACCTTCTTGAGAGCCTCGGTCAGGTCGATCCTCGGCGCCAGCATGTCCCCTGTCCGGTACTGGATCAGGATATCATAGATCTGGTTGCGGTCGTGAACGACTTCAACGCCGCGGTCGTACACCTTTACTTTCTCGGATGGCTCCATGTCGTCATAGATGATCATTTTCCTGGATCCGGAGATCAGCGTCTTGCGCACTTTCACCGGCGCCAGCCAGTTAACATGGATGTGTCCCAACAGGTTGTTGTCATAATAGGTGGAGATGTAGGCGATGTTCTCAATATCGCTCTCAAAATGCGCCACGCCCGTGGCCGCGATTGCTCTTGGCTCGCGGCCCAGCAGGTAGTCCATGATTGAGACATCGTGCGGGGCCAGATCCCAGATAACGTTGACATCGTGCTGAAAGAGACCGAGGTTCACGCGCACCGAATCGAAATAATATATCTCCCCCAATTGCCCGGAATCGATAAACTGTTTTATCGTCTCGACCGCGCCCGTGTAAACAAAGGTATGGTCGACCATCACGCGCAGGTTTTTCCGTTCGGCCAGTTCAATCAACTGCTGAGCCTGTTCCACCGTAGCTGTAAGTGGCTTCTCCATAAATAGGTGTTTGCCATTGGAAAGGGCTTCCAGGCCGAGCGGAAAATGACTGGACACCGCCGTGGCAATAACCACAGCGTCTATGTTCGGCGAGCGAAGGATGTCATCAGCGTCGGTGGTCAGCACTCCAACGGCCGGGAACTGCCGACCGATATAGTCCAGCCGCTCTGGTTTTGAGTCACTCACAGCCGCGATGGTGACGTCATCGAGGGCGTTGAAGTTCCGCACCAGATTCGGTCCCCAGTAACCACAACCGATTATCCCGATATTCATGCGTTGTCCTTTAGTCTCCGTTCATACCAGCGGACGAGGGCGTCTGCCAGGTACGGTGCCATATTTCCTATCATTCCGTGGGCGGCAGCCCCCCCCCGGTCTGCCCCATTCCGTCATACTGGCGAAAGCCAGTATCCAGT
>JAGLXI010000083.1 GCA_023132995.1 Candidatus Zixiibacteriota bacterium
GTCAACGACATCCTCGTCCACGGAGCGAAACCGCTCTATTTCCTGGACTACATCGGAATCGGCAAAGTCAAGCCGGACACGGTCGCCGAGATTGTATCCGGCCTGAGCCGGGCCTGCCGAGAGGCGGGTATGGCGTTGCCCGGTGGCGAGACGGCGGAAATGTCCGACATGTACCAGCCGGGAGAGTACGACCTGGTCGGGTTCATTGTGGGGGTCGTGGAACAGGAGCGGATAATAGACGGCTCCGCGATCAAGGAGGGCGATATCTGTCTCGGGCTGCCGTCCGACGGCCTGCACACCAACGGCTACACTCTGGCGCGCAAGGTGGCCTTTGAGATAGCCGGTCTTGAACCTGATAATTTCGTTGACGAACTGCAAAGCACTATCGCCGACGCTCTTTTGGCTGTGCATCGGTCGTACGCCCCGATTGTGCATCACCTACTGACCCGGTTTAGCATACACGGTATGGCTCACATAACCGGCGGCGGGATTCCCGGCAACCTCAGCAGGGTTATGCCGAAAGGCCTCTCGGCAGAAATACGGAAGGGAGGCTGGCCGGTGCCGCCGATTTTCCGATATCTCGAAAAGGCCGGCAACATAGACCCGGTCGACATTTACCGAACCTTCAACATGGGTATCGGTTACATACTCGTTGTGAACGCCGCTGACGCCGACGCGGTCGAAAAGGAGATCACCGCCAGGGGCGAATCGGTATTCCGCATCGGCAGGATAACCGGGGGCGCAGAGCGCGTTGTCCTGGTAGAATAGGACGGCATGGTTCTTCTTTGTATTCTTGACGGTTTCGGCATTCGCGAGGCAACCGCCGGCAACGCCATCGCGGCCGCGCACAAGCCGAACATTGACCATTTGATGGCGAATTGTCCGCACACGAAGATCGATGGATCGGGGCTTGCGGTCGGGCTGCCCGACGGTCAGATGGGCAACAGTGAGGTCGGCCACCTCAATATCGGTTCGGGACGAATAGTCTACCAAGACATATCACGGATCGACAAGGCCATCGCCGATGGTGAGTTCTTCGACAATTCGGTACTGGCCCCGGCAATGGCGAGGGCTGCGCTGCAAGGGAAGGCGGTGCACTTGCTCGGTCTTGTGTCCGACGGCTGTGTGCACTCGTCGCTGGAGCATCTCTACGCCCTGGCGAGGATGGCCAAAGATATGGAGGTGCCCAAGCTATACCTGCACGCCTTTATGGACGGCCGAGACACCCCCCCCGATTCCGGTCAGCGCTATCTGGCCGAGGTTATGGCGAAGTTCGATGAGATCGGTCTCGGCAGGGTCGCTACCGTGAGCGGTCGCTACTATGCCATGGACAGGGACAAGCGGTGGGATCGCGTCGAAAAAGCATATCGGGCGATCGTGTACGGCGAAGGCGAGAAGCACACCGATCCGGTAGAGGCGATCCGAAGCTCGTACAAGAACGGCGTTACTGACGAGTTCATTGTGCCGGTGGTAATGGACCTCGGGTCCCCTAAAGCAGGTCGCCTTCAGGAGGGCGATGTTGCGATCATGTTCAATTTCCGCTCCGACCGGATGCGTGAGATCTCGCAGATGTTTCTCGGGTACAAGATTGACGGCCACAATCATTCCGACAACCCGCATGTCGAACTGGTCACGATGACGAACTACGACGTGACTATGTTCGAAGCCAAGGTTGCTTTCCAGCCCCATAAGCTACGCCGCATTCTTGGCGAAGTCGTCTCGGAGGACGGTCTCAAGCAGCTTCGCACCGCCGAAACCGAGAAATACGCCCACGTCACTTTCTTTTTTAATGGCGGCGTGGAAACGCCTTTTGAGGGCGAAGATCGTGACCTCATCCCATCACCAAAGGTGGCTACTTACGATCTCCAGCCTGAGATGTCCTCGGTGGAAGTGACCGACAACGCCGTAAAGAAGATAGCCTCCGGCCTATACGACCTGATGGTGCTCAACTACGCCAACTGCGATATGGTCGGTCATACCGGTGATTTCGAGGCCGCCCGCAAGGCTGTCGAGGCTGTCGACGTCGGCCTGGGCCGGTTGCTGGCAGCTGTAAAGCAGCAGCAGGCGGTTGCCGTCATAACCGCCGATCACGGCAATGCCGAAATGATGATCGATCCCCGGAGTGGCGGTCCCTTCACAGCTCATACCACCAACCTGGTGCCATGTGTACTGTATGACCCTACCTCGAAGGTTGGCCGCTCGGGAGCCGTCAATCTGCGTGATGGTGGTATCCTGGCGGACATAGCGCCCACGATCCTCGATATCATGGGTCTCGAGGCGCCAAAGGAGATGACCGGCAAATCACTTATACTGCGGGGTTGACTGTTGGCCGGATTCATAAAAAGGGTCGGTCGCGTTTTCGTTCCGGCGGATGTTGAGTTGCGCAAGAGGCGGCTGGAACTGATAGTCTGGGCGTTTCTGCTTTCGTTCGCTTATTATCCCGGCCTGTTTGGTTTCATCGCCTGGTTTGCCCTGATCCGGCCGCTGTGGATCATCAGCAGGCTTGAGAGACGTCAGGCGTTTAGTGCCAGTTACTTCTACGCGTTCTTCTTCAACCTGTTTTCCATCTACTGGATAGCAATGGTCACGCCGCCGGGTATGGCGGCTGCGGTGGTGATTGTCTCTTTCTATTTCGCGGCCATCCTGATGACTTTCTGGAAGCTGTACCGCATCCGCACTTTTTTCGGCTTTGTGGCCCTGCCGTTCCTGTGGGTGGGGATGGAGTACTTTCGCACCCTGAGCGAGTTCGCTTTTCCCTGGTCCGATTTGGGCTACACACAGAGCTACTACCTGTACATACTGCAGATCGTATCAGTCATCTCTGTGCACGGTCTTTCGTTTCTCGTCGTGACAGTGAACGTTCTTTTGTGGCAGGTCTTTCGTAAAGTTCTTACCCCGGAGAGGCGGTTGACATCGCTACTGTTGTCGTTGGCGATCGTGGCGGCGCTTTTGGCGTTCGGCTGGATCGAGACGCCCCGTTTTTCTCCGGAAGGGGATTTCAAGATCACCCTTCTGCAGGGATCGGTGCCGCTCGAAGAGAAATGGATGGATGGCAATCTTGACCACAGTCTCCGTCTCTATGACTCACTCACTCAGGCGGCTGCCGACAGCACCACGGGGTTGTACATCTGGCCGGAGACGTCGGTCCCCTGCTACCTCACCCACGACCGCAGCGCCCGCCGTTGGGTTGGCCACATTGCGAGGCAGTCGGGCGGTTACCATCTGGTGGGGGCGCTGGGAGCCGACGCCGACGATGACAAGACCAAGTATTTCAACTCCTGCTACCAGGTTGATCCCTCCGGTCGCTTCGAATCCCGCTATGACAAGGTGAAGTTGGTGCCGTTCTCGGAGCATGTGCCCTATCAGGACTACGTCCCCTTTCTTGAAAAGGGATTCCTCAGACAGTACCTGACATTTATCGATCGCTACGGGGTGCAGTGGTGGTCGGATTTTCATCCCGGAGACTCGGCCTTCCTGTTTCACTTGCCGGACGCCGCCTACTCGGTGCTGATATGCTTTGAGACCACATTCCCCGAATTCGTGCGCGCCTCCATACTGGACGGGGCACAATTCGTTGTCGGGATCACCAACGACACCTGGTTCGGGCACTCGGTCGGCATTCACATGCACGCCCGTATCTTCGTCACGCGTGCGGTTGAGAATCGTTGCTGGTTCGCGAGGGCGGCCAACAGCGGCCTGACCTTCATTGTCGATCCCTATGGACGTATTCGCAATTCCCTTGAACTTGACGAGGTGGCCGCACTGGAAGGGAAAGTCGCTCTGCTTGATGAACGTTCGTTTTACACCAGGCACGGTGACTTCGTGGGGCGGTTCTCTTTCTTGTTTGCCGTCTCGGTCATGGCTATATTGATTATCCTATGGTTACTTGGAAAGGTCTTGCCTGGAAGACCCGTGTCGCGATCCTGATCGCGGCGATATCAGCTTGTCCGTCGCCTTCCTCGGCTTTGGACGGGCAGTGGCAAACGCTGACGTCCTTCAAAGAAGTCAGGCGGATGTGTCAGATAGGCGACACGCTCTTCCTGGCCACGTCGGGCGGTCTGTTGGCCATATCCGACGTCAATACTCCCGGTGTGCCGTACACGAATGTCGACGGCCTGGGCACGACTGACATCACCGACATACTGGCCGATGCCGACGGTTGCAAGTGGGTCACGGGTCTCGGTCGCTTGGTCAGGATCAACGGCGGGGACTTCACGGTCTTTCTGTTTTCTGATGACAACGATGACTTGATCGGGCTACATCGCGTTATTGATGACGGCGACAACCTGTGGGTAGGCGCAGAAATCGGACTGGTGCTCTTTTCCAAAACAGTTGACGGCGGCCAGATACAGGACTCCTATGGCCGGTTCGGAGATCTGCCGGATTTTCCGACCGTCTATGATATAGCGCTTGACGGTGACAGCATCTGGCTGGCTACCTCTGCCGGACTGGCCGTGGCTGATCGCACCGATCCGGTGCTGCTCAAATCGCCCACTCGATGGACCGTGCTCACCAGCGATGCACTGATGGGAGCCACAGCTGTCACTCGCGTGGTCCTTCTCGAAGGCGGCGCGTACATGGCGACGGACAACGGGCTCCTGCGCCTCGACAGAGCCACATCCGAGGTCGAAGTCCTGATAGGAACCGGATTGACGATAGCGGACCTCGCTCTCGAAAACGATACGCTTTTCTTCTGGTACAACGGTGGCATGGGATACATTGCGGAAGATGCTCCCGTTTTGCTGCCGGTGGCGGGGCTGCCGTCGGCTCCGATTACCGGGTCGAACAACGGCAGTTTTCGGTGGGTTGCGGTGGCGACCGGTGGGGTCTACCACAATTTATCCGGTGAGTATGTTGAATACCCGTACACGGGACTTCCGGGCAACTACGTGAGCGATATTACCGTCAGTGCCGGGGGCGTTCTCACGGCGGCGTTCACCGAGAAACCGGCCGCCCGGTTTGCAGACGGGTTGTGGGAAAGCTATGACTACTGGGTTCGGGGCGGTACGACCGATATGATGACCGATTCAGCCGGTAACACCTGGAGCGGCACCGTGGGCAACGGCCTGTGGCTGCTCCGCGATGAGGGGCTTTCCAACTATGACGAAACCAACTCCTCCATGCGTGGCAACACCGACAACCCCCCGGTGGGTGAGACCTATGTGATTATCCTCGGCCTGGACACTGACGGGGATTATCTCTATGCCGCCTGCTACCGCGCTCTGAACATGTATCCCATCGCTATCGCTGACATGCGCGCCGGCGACACACTCGTTCGCTGGGACTCTCTCGGTGTGGTCGATGGGATCACGACCGAGTTCGTGGTTTCGCTCGATCATCACGGCGGCTTTCTCGCTGTCGGGGCCGATCGCGATCCGGGGGGGGTATTCGTGTGCAACCTTGGTGAGGACCCCTTCAATCGCGATCCATACTCGTGCCTTCACTATACAGAGACCAATTCGTTCCTGTTGTCGAATGTCGTCCGCGTGGTGAGGTTCTCTCCCGGCGGGGTGCTGTGGGTGGGGTGTAACAACGGCCTGTCGCGCTATGACTTGGGATACGAGAGGTTTGTCGATGTAGATCTGCCTCCCGGAGTTGGTCACGATGTTCTTGACCTGGAGTTCGACTCCCGCGGCAACCTGTGGATCGGGACGAGCAGCGGATTGGCCCGGCTGGATGCTTCCACGGGCGCGTCCGAGGCATTCACCACGCGCAACAGCGGCCTGGTCGCCGAAAGAATAGGAAGTTTGCATTCCGACCCCTTCACGGACAACCTCTATGTGGCCACAAACTCCGGCATCTCCATATTGCCGTCGCCAATCGGCCCACCGTCTTTCGCCATCGAGCAGGTGGTCGCTATTCCCAACCCCTTCGTCATCCGCTGTGACGATGATCGGCTCCGGTTCAACTATGCGCGAAAAGTCGCCGTCAGGATATATTCAGTTGCCGGGGAGCTGGTGCGCGAAACGGATACCAATACTCCCTGGGACGGTCGCAACCAGAAGGGTGAGAAAACGGCCTCGGGCGTGTACATCTTTGTCCTGTCAGACGGGAGCGGAGAAGTCGGACGGGGCAAACTGCTCCTGGTGCGCGAATAATGAACGTCGCCCGCTACGTTGCCTCGGACCTGTCGGTCGATGACATCCCGCAGCCGCCTCGCGATTCTCTTTTCAGTTCGCCGGGATTTGCCGACCTGTGGAGGGCCGTGGGAGGCACCCCGGTCTACTGGGTACTCGAGGACGATGATGGCGACCTGGCGGGCTTCCTGCCTGGGGTCGAGTTCGGACTTAGGGGACTCAGGCGCTTTCAGGCGATGCCGGACGGGTGTTACGGCGGGCTGCATCTGAGCCCCGGGAAGTTGGACGAGAAACAGGTCATCTGCCGCCGGCTTCTTGATGCCATTGCCCACGCGGGATATGTGAAGGCGTTCGTGACTGATTTCTACGCCGACTTTGACCGGTACTGCGACTTCCACGCAGAAAAGCTCCGCACGACTCTCGTTGACATAACAGACCCCGGCTGGCA
>JAGLXI010000084.1 GCA_023132995.1 Candidatus Zixiibacteriota bacterium
GGTGAGCATACCGGCAAAGTCATCGCCTGTGAGTACTTGGGAGACCAGTACATTGTCACTCTCGACTTTGCGGGCAACCGTCTGTCCGCCTCTGGCAGCCAGACAGCCTTCGAAACCGGTCGGGAAATTCGCCTTCGCATTGACAGCCGTTCGCTGCTGTTCTTTGATGCCGCCACCGGGCAGCGGCTCAGGCGAGCGTAGTGCAGCCGCAAAGGCACGACACGATTGCCCCCGTCCTTCGGCGTGTTCGATGGGAGCCTATGCCGCGTCGATATCGCTGGCTCTGGCAATTGATTGTAATAGTCGTGGGTGCCGTTCTCAGTGTATTGCTGATTATGACTTGATTCTCGGTCATTTCTGCCTAACTTCGCGCCAAGGCTTGTTTTGGCTACAACCGTCGGATCTCTTTCGGCAGGAGGCAATTAGATGCCAAAGCGATATATGGTGTTTGTCAGTTCCACTTACGAGGACCTCAAGGATGAGCGACTGAAAGTGGCGCATTCACTACTGAAGGCTGGCTATATCCCAGCGGGCATGGAGTTCATTCCGGCCGACGACAAATCGCAATGGCAAGTGATTCAGCGAGTCATTGACGAGTCTGACTATTATCTCGTGATTGTTGGTCAGCGCTATGGCAGTTTGGCTGAGGGTGACATCAGTTGGACCCGACGTGAGTACGAGTATGCCGCTAAACGCAGAATTCCGATAGCTTCCTTTCTGCTAAAGGTGTCGGAAAACGCGAGCGATGCGACAGGTCAACCCGCTGAGCATTCCCCGAAATTGGCTGAGTTCACAGACCTCTTGAAGGAGAGGCATTACTGCAGCTTCTGGGATAACCCAGATAAACTATCTACAGAGATTATCACCAGTCTCAGCAAGCTGGTAATCGACAAGCCGGCTTTAGGTTGGGTGCGTGATACGCCCGTTCTTGAGTATCTGTCCTGTCATGACACCGAGGATCAAGAGGCTGCCCTGGAACTCATCACCGCAAACGCCGAGAATCTGGACAAAAGCACAGACATAACGTACGAATGCTCGATGGAATTCATGGTGAGTAGGCCTTACGTGGGCGGTCGTTTGTCGTACAATGCGATTAGCGGAAGAGTAACCGCGACTATGAAGACCATATTCATGGCCTTGGGACCTGAGATGCTGAGCCCAGCGCAGAACAGCACGCTTGAAGCCCGGCTCTGCTCCTTTGTGCACAAGTATGGTAAGGCGGGGCTTCGCGGCGCCCATCCCAAGGCAAGAGATTTTGTCGGCTTCCGGGTTGATCGTGACGACTTCAATCGCATCCTGATTCGGTTCCGCACAATGGGCTTCATCGAGGAAGTACACACACTGGCGGATGTGCCAATCAGCGAAGTAAAATGGCAACTCACCAAGGCCGGGAACCGCCTAATATCAAGCCTACATGACGAGCTATGACAGCGTTACATCAACCTGACGAGTGAATTTCGCATAGGCTGCCCCAGCGACAGCCACCTAACCCCGTATTTGAAAACGCGTGTTTTACCGCGGCTCGGGCGGCCCGGGCACCGGCGGCAGCGAACGAGGCTCGCTCTCCATCTTGCCGGTCACATAGTCGATAGCAGCGTCCAGTTGGTCATCGTAGCCCTGCGCCAGCCGGTGCGGCAGGTTGTCCACTTCCATGTCCGGCTTGACACCCACATTCTCCATGATCCACTCGCCTTCGAGACTATATATGCTGAACTCCGGCGCCGTGTAATACCCGCCGTCCACAAGGGGGCGATAGCCGCGAATTCCGATCACACCCCCCCACGTCCGTTTGCCCATCAGCGGTCCCAGGTCGTACTCGCGGAAGAAATAGGGGAAGTAGTCGCCGTCGGAGCAAGAGAACTCATTGATCAAGGTGATCATGTGGGCGTTGATACCGGCGCCCGGGGCAGGACCCTCGGCAAACGTGCGGGAAGCGCCCATGGCCGCGACCACCCGGCGCAGTCGTTCCAGGATCAGTCCGGATACAAAACCGCCGCCGTTGTACCGCACGTCGATTATCAATCCCGGCTTGCGCAACTGGTGGTAGAACATCTTGGAGAACCGGAAAAGACCGTAGCTATCCATGTCTGGAATGTGCAGGTAGCCGATCTGCCCGCCGGAAACGGAATCGACGTATTGCCGCCGATCCTCGACCCAATTGAAATAGCGCAACGCCTCTTCACTGGCGATCGGCTTGACCACAACGCGGCGGGCGTCGTTCATAGTAGGGCGATCGCTCAGGGTCAACTCCACCAATTTGCCGATCTTGTTTTGCATAAGGGCATACGGATTGACGGCGGCCGTCACCTCCTCGCCGTCGATGGCCAACAGGAAGTCACCCTCCCTGGCGTCGACACCTGGCTCGAGAAGGGGAGATCGGAGTTGCGTGTCCCAGTTCTCACCGCGGAGAATGCGGGCAATACGCAGCCGCTGACTGGCTGGGTCAATCTCGAAATCCACACCTAAAAGGCCGATCTCGCTACCGGGAATGGAGACCCTGTCACCACCGCCGACATAGGTGTGGGAGCAACACAGCTCCCCGATCATTTCACCCAGAACGTAGGTCAGGTCGCTCCGGTGCGCGCAATAGGGAAGAAGCTGCCGGTAGCGGTCACGCATGGCTTCCCAGTCAACGCCGTGCATCTCTTGGTCGTAAAAGAAATCGCGCAGCATGCGCCAGGTATCTTCAAACATCTGCTCAAACTCGGCCCGGCGGTCGAGGCGCATTTCCATCCTTGACAGATCCAGACGATTGTCCTCAAGATCGGCTTTCTTGCCGGAGGTCTCAACAATATGGAAGGCATCGTCCTTTTGCAGGAGCATACGCTCGTGATTGGAGGCGAGCGCATAGCCGTCCACCCCGGAAGCGAACTCGTGGTCCTTCTGTTTTTCCATGTCGTACTTGTGGAGAACCGTCTTGTCCTGGGTTACCCGGCCGCGAAGACCGAAAATTGGATGCGAAGAATAGAACACATTGCCCGGGATGGCCGCCAGGCCGCCGTAATTCCCAGCCGGCAGGTCGAACGCCACCTGGCGCTCGAAGATACCCTCAAAGTCGATCCGAACCGGCTCGGGGCTTTTGGCTTTCTCGTCTTTGTCCTTGGCTTCTTCATCATCCTCTTCTTTTTCGTCCGCCAACCCCACCTCGTCGCTCTCGGGCGCAAAGGGAGATTTATCTTCGGCGGACAACACTATCAGAAAGAGGTTGGTGATGGCGTTGTTGACGAACTCGAATTCGTAGTTGCTCAGGATGGGGTTGAACTCTCGCTGCGACAGGAAGTAGAGGTATTTTCCATCAGGGTCGAAAACGGGATTGAAATCATTGGTGTAACCCGGCGTCACCCGGTGAATCTGCTCATCCTCGAACGAGTATACAAAGACAGCAGTGATCCGGTTGTCGAGCCGTTTCGTATAGGCCAGGTAGCGGCTGTCCGGGGACCAGGCAAAACTGCGCACTTCGTTACGTGTGGTCTCGTCTATCTGTATCGGCCGGCCGGATTCCACGTCGATATAGTACAGCTTCAGTTCCTTGTCGGAGAAAGCCAACCGTCGGCTGTCCGGCGACCAGGCAGGGCCATACTTGTGGCAATAGCCGTTGTCGGTCAGTTGTCGCTTTTCTTCACCGTCATGGGAGATCAGGTACAATTCCTCTTCGCGGGTTTCATCGGAGATAAACGCAAGATATTTGCCGTCGGGCGACCATTGCGGGTTGCGCTCGTTCGCGCCGGAAGTATTGGTCAGGTTGCGCGTATTGCCCTTTTTTGCCGGGACCGTGAATATCTCACCACGGGCCGAAAAAACCGCCCGCTTGCCGTCCGGCGAAAGGTCGAAGTCGTGCACTCGCCCCGAGCCTGATACCTTCACGAATTGGGGGCGCATCAACCGGCGGTCGGTGGAGAGTTGTATCTCGACCTTATGCATTGTCTCCGAGGGCAGGTCGAGAACGTACACATAACCGCCGTTCTCAAAGGCGATTCCTTCCCTGCCCAGGCTGGGCCAGCGAACGTCAAACTCGGTGAACTCAGTGACGGGGCGGGTCTGTCCGGTACCGAGGTCATAGCAATAGAGGTTAAGCGTGCCGGTGCGGTCGGAGGCAAAATAGACCCGATCCTCGTACCACATCGGCATATTGTCCGTGCCTTCCCAGTCGGTGATCTTCTCGTTCTCAAACGTTTCAAGGTTGAAAATCCAGACATCCTGGGCCATGCCGCCCTGGTACCGCTTCCACGTTCTGAAATCGCGATAGATAGGGCAGTAGGCGACTTGCTTCGCATCGGGCGAGAGACTCGTGAAGCCGGCCGTTTTCATCGGGAGCGGCACGGGCAGGCCCCCGGCGGTGTCAACCAGGTAAGCGCGGCCGTCCCACCAGTCATTGGTCTCCCGGCGCGATCGAAACAGCACCCGGT
Source organism: Candidatus Zixiibacteriota bacterium (assembly GCA_023132995.1). Classification (GTDB taxonomy): domain Bacteria; phylum Zixibacteria; class MSB-5A5; order GN15; family FEB-12; genus JAJRTA01. The sequence continues at coordinate 4,407 of JAGLXI010000084.1, forward strand.
CTCCATCGGGATGCCATCCCATGACGACGTTTTCGGGGCCAAAGCGTTCACTCGTGCGCTGGATGCCGGGATGGTAGGTCAGTCGCGTCGGTTCGCCGCCGCTGACCGGCATTACGTAGACCGCCATATCGCCGTCATACTGGCCCGTGAAGGCAACCTGTCGGCCGTCCGGGGAGAACTTGGGAAAAACTTCGAGTCCTTCGTGGTGCGTAAGTTTCACCGCCGTGCCCCCCGCTCGCGGGGCAACATAGATGTCCCCGGCATAGGCAAAAGCGATCTGGTTTGTATGTACATCGGGAAACCGGAGCAGTCGCGCTTCATCGCCAAATACGGATGACGCCAGCAACACTATGGCAAGGGAATATAGCAGATTCCTCACGGGTATCTCCTTTCAGGGTGTGGGTCGACAGCATGAACAGCAAGGACGGGATTCCTGCCGCGTGAGTCAATCCCCTTTTCGATGCGTGTTAGTGCGTATGACGGACTTTCGCGGTCTACTATATGGGCCATAACAATTGACAAAGCCGATCCATAACATATATTGTGCCGCATGAAGCAATACCGGTTGAACTTGATCTGCCTGGAAATCTGGGTGCTGGTTGCACTGATGATGTTCGCGGCCCCCTGCCAGGCGAACGAGGAGACCGACGGCCTCTCTGCGCTGACTCATGACAGTGCCGCCTTGTTTGAAGACGACGCGGCTAATCAGCGTGGATCGGATTCGGCGGCGGCCGCGATCACTGCCGCCGAAGCAAAACCTGCCCCGCCGGCACGTAGGGGCACACTTGATTTTCTGCTTACCGGGAAGTATCTGGCGTTCCTGATTATGAGTTGTTTGGGGCTGGTTCTACTTTTCTTCCGCCGTACAAATCGCTGGGTCAGGATAGGCGCTTTGCTGGTAGCGTTTGTTCTCTTTGGGCTGGATTACTTTTTCCCCTTGCATCCCAGCCCGATGTGCGGCGTCACCAAACTTTTCATGTTCAAGATCACGCTGGGCAAGTTCTTCCCGGCTTTTGTGGCGCTCCTTATCGCCATAATGCTTCCCAGCCTGATCGGCCGCAAGCTGTTCTGCGGCTGGGTCTGTCCGCTGGGAGCGTTGCAGGACCTGATAAACAAGATTCCATTCAAGCCGCGATTCAAGAACTTCAATTTCACCGCCTTCAACGCCGTTCGGATGTCTCTGCTCGGGATGTTTATTCTGACTTTCTTTTGGGTCAGGGACCATCTGGCCTTCTTGGCTGAGCGGCTGGAGGCCGACGTTACCGAGCAGACCTGGACCGCCTTCTCGGCGTACAACGTCTACGAACCGATCAACTTCTTCGAGTTGCTGCACTGGTCAATTGACGCCGCCTGGATCATTATGTTTGTGATCTTAGTGGTCGGCAGCCTGATGCTCTACAGGCCGTTCTGCTATGCCATCTGCCCCATCGGCGCGCTGACATGGCTCCTGGAGAAAATAGCCCCCGGCCGCGTGCGAGTCGATCACGACATGTGCACCGACTGCGGCGACTGCATCGAGAAAAGCCCCTGCCCGACCATCGCACCCATGGTGGAACAAACCATGAAAGTGCTGCCCGATTGCACCTCGTGCGGCGAGTGTGTCGACGCCTGCTCCGAGAACGCTATCAGGTTCGGTTTCAGGCGCTGAGACTGATCTGACGCGCCTTAGCCCGGACGACGCAAGAAAAACTTCGGGAACCAACCACTGCCGACATATATTGCAGGCAGGATGGATACGTTCGACAGAACCGAGAAGGCCATCGCCGCGCTGCTGCACGACCTGTTTGAGATAGGCGCCGTCTATCGCCGGGGGAACAACGTGGCGGTCAGCCTTGGTTTCCGTTTCAATCGGGAGAAATCCCTGACGCTGTTGGAAGACCGCCTTAAGACAGCCGGTTATCGCTATACGCTAACGGAGACCGGCGATGCGTTGCTTCTGAGTGTGGACCCTACGCCTCGGATGACAATACCGCCTTTGAACATAATCCTGTTTATTGCGACTCTGTTTACCGTCTATTTTGTGCCGGTTTTCCTTCGCCGGTGGGCCGTTGCGCCCGGCCTGGGGCGGGCTTTTGATGATACCATCGACGCCCTGGCTGCCGGAGAAGGGATCGAGTTCACGATTGCCATGATCTCGATCCTCTTTGTCCATGAGATGGGACACTACCTGGCCAGCAGGCGGCGCAATATCATAACCTCGTGGCCATATTTTATTCCTGCGCCGAACATCATCGGTACTTTTGGGGCTGTCATCAAGTCGAAGTCGCCGTTCTGGAATCGCCGCGATCTGATCGAGGTCGGCGCCGCCGGTCCGATCGCCGGCTGGGTAGTGGCGCTGGGATGGCTTTGGTATGGGCTTTCGCAGTCGGCGCTGCTGCCGCAGACGGCCTTCAGTCCGATGGACCTGGTTTTCTCCATGGATGGCGAATCGATTATCATGCGTCTCTCGACGCTGTCCATTATCGGCTCGGCCCCGGCTGGCTATTTCTACAAGTTGACTGAAGCCGCCTTTGCCGGATGGGTGGGGCTTCTGGTCACGGCCATTAACATGCTGCCTATCGGTCAACTCGACGGCGGACACGTCGTGTATGGCCTGGTGCGGCGGCGACAGCACCTGCTGGGCAAACTGGCCACGGCGGGGCTGATCCTGTTTGGCCTGTTTGGTTCGACCATGTGGTGGTTCTTTGCGGCCTTCGGTCTGTTCTTCGGGATGAGTCACCCGCCCACTATCGACGACCGGCAGCCTCTCTCTCCGACGGCGGTGGCGATGGGCTGGACGGCCCTGGTGATACTGGTGGTGTCCTTTACGCCGGTTCCTTTTCGCTGACGGCTATCGCGTCGAGCTGCGAGAGGTCTTCATCCCGATTGTAAAGCATCTGGAAATCAATCTTCCCCTGTCTGATCACGTCTATGAAGATATCCACGATCTCTGGGTCGAACTGTATCCCTTTGTATTTGACCAGTTCTGAAACGGCTTGGCGCAGGTCGGCGCCCTTGCGATAAGGCCGGTTGGACATGATGGCCTCAAACGTGTCGACCACCGCCAGGAGTCTCCCCTCGATGGGAATGGCGTCTCCTTTCAGCCCGTTCGGGTATCCGGAGCCGTCGTATGATTCGTGGTGGGCGGTGATGTAGGGAATGGCCGGCCGGAAGAGATCGATGCCGTCGATAATCATCAGGCCCACCTCGGGATGAGCCTCCATCTGCTTGCGTTCGTGGTCAGTTAGCTTCCCGGGTTTGTTGAGAATACTGTCCGGCACTCCGATTTTTCCGATGTCGTGCAAAGAGCAGCCCATGACCAGATCGCTGATCCTGTGTTCGTCCCAACCCATGTGGCGGGCGACAAGTTCCGCCATCGCCGAGACGCGATCAGTGTGACCGGCGGTACATGCGTCGCGCGCTTCAATTGCATTGGCCAGCGCGCGGATCGCCTCGAGATATGACGTACGCAGGTCCTGGTACAGGCGGTGGTTGGCCAGGGATGCCGCGGCCGAGTTGGCCAGGATGGACAACACGTCGAGTTGGCCGGGAGTGAGCTGATCGAACCTGCTCCGTATCAGGATGTTGATCACTCCGTGCAGCCGCCGCCGCGCGAAGAGCGGCTGTGATATGAATATCCGGGTCAGGGCCTCGGCACCCTTCCCGGTCTCCTCGCCCTGAATTACCGGCTGCGTGCTCTTGGTATAAGTGAAGTTCTCTATCGTACCGTCATCCAGCACTTCGCCCGACAGTGATTCATCGTCCGACTCATGAACCCTGCTGATCGGCTCCCTTGATGCGGGATCGGTCTCGATGATACCCACCGCCGCGGCCGCCATTTCCTTCTTGCACGATCTGGCCACCATCATGAGGATGTCCTTGATATGTACCTCGGCGCCGGTGGCGCCAACCACCTTCAGGAACTCCACCTGCCCTTTCAGTTGCAGGTTTTCGCGAAGCACTCTCTGATGGTCCAGACCGCGCTTGACAGTCGCTTTGAGCAATTCCAGCCGAAAGGGCTTGACCAGGAAATCGTAAGCACCCCTGGTAAGAACGGAGATGGCGGTTTCAAGAGTCGGGTGGGCCGTCATGAGGATTACGATGGCATTACCATGGTGACGCAAGGTGGTTTCAAGCACCTGTATCCCCGAGTGCTCACCCATTATCAGGTCGGTAAGAACCAGGTCGACCGGATGCTGCTCAATATACTCGAGAGCCTGGGCAGGGTCGGAGAGCGCCTTGATGCAGTACTTTTCGGATGCCAGGGCTTCCTGGATTATACTGCAAATGTAACGCTCGTCATCGACCACCAGGATGTTCGTCAGGCTGCCGCCTATCATCTGTCGCCTTTCGTTATTAACCTTTTCTTCTATCGGAAGCCATTCCGAAAAGGAAACAGGGCGGGGATCTTCTGTCCAAAGATTGATCCGCTGTGCGTCTGTTATGCTTGGTGAAACATCTCGGCCCGGTACGACGACCTGACCAGCGGTGCCGACATAACTTTTTTGATACCCGCTTTTTGGGCCTGCCGCCCAAGAGACTCAAACTCATCTGGAGGAAGGTAGCGGACCACCCCGTGATGGTCCTTTGACGGCGAGAGGTACTGGCCGATGGTCAGGATAGATATGCCGGCAGTGGCCAGATCGCCGAAGACCCGGATCAGTTCCTCGGTCCTCTCCCCTAATCCGACCATCAGGCCGGACTTGGTAATGATACCTGAGTGGCCGCGGACGTAACTCAGAAGTTGCAGCGATCGCCGATAGTCGGCTCCCGGCCGGACGGAGGGATACAGTCGGGGCACGGTCTCGATGTTATGATTGAAAACGTCCGGCCCGGCCTCGATGATGGTATCGGCGGCGCCGGGAGAGTTTCTGAAATCCGGTGTCAGCAGTTCCACCGTCGCCTCGGGGAGTTGCAGACGTATCTGGCGCACCGTCTCGGCAAAGTGAGAGGCTCCGCCGTCGGGAAGATCATCACGCGTCACCGACGTGACGACGATGTGCTTGAGTTCAAGTTGACGCGCCATCGCTGCTACTCGGGCCGGTTCGTCGCTCTGGACGGGCGCCGGCCGCCCGGTGCCGATGTTGCAGAAGCGGCAATTACGCGTGCAGGTAGGCCCTAAGATCAGAAAGGTCGCCGTGCCCCGATCGAAACACTCACCCCGGTTGGGGCAGTTGGCCGCGCGGCAGACCGTCTCCAGACCGTAGTCGGTCAGCAGGTGGCTCACCCGCCGGTAATGGGAGCTGCCAAAGGCTTTCACCTTGAGCCAGTCCGGCTTTCGAGAGGTTGGAATCATAATCCTCGGCTTGTTGCCTTGTTGCTCGTGGTATGGGCCGAACGCCACACTACCACCGTATGTATGCTCAATTCGAGCTATCCCTCAAAATATATGGGAAGTTACCGACAATCAACATAAAGAGCCGGAATCCTCAAAGGAGATATCACATGTCATGTCGTCTGGTTGTATTATGTTGTCTGGTTGTGTTTGGGATGACGCTGACCGCGGACGCCGTCGATAAGAATATGGCCCGCGCCGTCAGGCTTGACGAAACCAGGCTGGAGCAATTGCGAAGCAACCCCAATCTGGTGACCGTCGACACCTGCACCGTTATTAACATTGACTCGCTGGTCTGGCTGATCGACAACTGGGTTGTCGGCGACGAACTGTACAAGGTCCTGCTCGATCCCGCTGCAAGCTGCAACATAAGTTATCCGTTTTCGGTGACGGAAGTGCATATCATCATGTACTTCTATGCCCC
>JAGLXI010000085.1 GCA_023132995.1 Candidatus Zixiibacteriota bacterium
GATGCCCGCCTTCGCGGGCATGACAGAGAAGATGCATACGTACGTCCGCTTGCATGACGAATCCGGCGGCTTCCGAGCATCACAAAACGCTTTTTCAACAGCCTGTTAAGGATGGTCCAGCAGCGCAGACATTCAGCGACCAGGGCGTGCGGACAGGTGTCTTAACCGGGAGCATCGGTAAGGTCCACGGCTGCGGAAGCTTTCCGGGCATCGCCTTTCGCTTCCTTTTGGTATTGCACGGCGGCCTTGACGAAATCGCGGAAGAGCGGGTGTGGTCTTGTGGGGCGTGACTTCAGTTCCGGGTGAAACTGTGCGGCGACGAACCAACTGTGGCTCGGTATCTCGACGATCTCCACCAGCCGCTTGTCAGGGGAGACGCCCGAAAGCAGCAGCCCGTTCTCCAGCAGCATATCGCGGTAGGCGTTGTTGAGTTCGTAGCGGTGGCGGTGACGCTCTGATATCTCCGTCTGACCATAAGCCTCGTGGGATTTGGAACCCTCGGTCAGCACACAGGGATAGGCTCCCAGCCGCATCGTCCCGCCCAGTTCCGTGACCCCTTCCTGGTCGGCCATAAGGTGAATGACCGGATGTTTGAGGTCGCGATAGAACTCGAAACTGTGGGCGTCAGCCAGCTTGCAGACGTTGCGCGCAAATTCGATAACGGCGCACTGCATACCAAGACAGATGCCTAAGAAGGGGATATTGTTTTCGCGCACGTAGCGGATGGCCTCGATTTTTCCTTCCACGCCCCGCTCGCCGAACCCCCCCGGGATCAACAGGCCGTCAATGTCGTGCAGGAGTTTGTCGGCGCCACTGTGCTTCAAGTCCTCGGAACTTACCCAGATGAGACTCACCCTGGCATCACTGAAAACACCCGCGTGAATGAAGGCTTCGATAATCGATTTATAGGCGTCCTTCAGATTGACGTACTTGCCGCAGATCCCGATCTTGATATGGTTTCGGGGACTGTTGATTTTTTCCACCATGGGGGTCCACTCGGATAGCTCCGGCGCCGGCAGTTGCCATCCGAAACGCCGGCAGATAAGATCGTCCGTTTGCTGGGCGTGGAACCTGAGCGGCACTTCGTAAATCGTGGAGACGTCCTCGGCGTTGATCACGGCGTCGGCGGGAACAGAGCAAAAAAGGCTGATCTTCTGCCGCAGCGCGTCCGAGATCGGTCTCGAGCATCGGCACAGCAGCATATTGGGCTGGATGCCGATCTCCCGCAAGGCCCGGACGGAGTGCTGGGTCGGCTTGGTCTTGAACTCCCCGGCCGTCTGAATGTGCGGGACCAGCGTAACATGGATGAACATCGTATTCTCGGGACCCTCCTCCTGACCCATCTGACGAATGGCCTCCAGGAACGGAAGAGATTCAATATCGCCCACGGTGCCGCCGATCTCGGCGATGATAACATCCACCGGGTCCGGGTTGCGCTCCAGTTTCTTGATGCGGTTCTTGATCTCCTCGGTCACGTGCGGGATCACCTGGACGGTGGCGCCCAGATAGTCGCCCCGGCGCTCGCGCGTTATGATAGTATGATAGACCTGCCCGGTCGTGACGTTGTTGTCCTTGGTGAGCGACTGGTCCAGAAAACGCTCGTAGTGACCCAGGTCCAGGTCGGTCTCGGAACCATCGTCGAGCACAAAGACCTCGCCGTGCTGAAAGGGGTTCATAGTGCCGGGGTCGACATTCAGATATGGATCAAGCTTGCAATTGCGGACTTTCAGTCCCCTTCGCTGCAAAAGCAGGCCGATTGAGGCGGATGCGATCCCTTTACCCAGGGCGGACACCACCCCTCCGGTTACGAATATGTACTTGGCTTTGTCGGACATGCGCTCACTCACCTATACAGTTTGTCAATCTTTTTCAAATCACGAGGAGTATCCACCGACACCGATTTCATGCTCGTCTTGAAGACGGTCAGGTCATGCCCGTTCTCCAGGATTCGGAGTTGCTCCAACGATTCGGCTTTCTCCATGGGCGTTCGCTTCCATGCGGCAAACCTCATCAGGGCAGCCCGACGGAAGAAATACACCCCAATATGATGATAAAACGGGAACTGACCCACCCGCCGTCCACGGGATGTCTTCTGAAGGTAGGGCAGCGGAAAGCGGGAGAACCACAAGGCCCGGCCGTCTCTGCCCGTCACCACCTTGACGACGTTGGGATCAGACAGCTCAGCGTCGGACTCGATCCGTCGCGCTATCGTGGCGAACTCGATACGACGGTTCTGGATCAGTTTGTCGATGATGCGATCAAGCACGGCTGTTTTAAGGCCGAAATTGTCGGCCTGGATGTTCAGTATGATATCGCCGCCGATCTTGCTGACTGCTTCGGCGGCGCGGTCGGACCCGGTCCGGTGCCGGGAGGAGGTCATGAGCACCTCGACTTCGGCATCTTCGAGCGCCCGTCGGACTTCGCGGCTGTCGGTGGCGACCACCACGCGGCCGATCCTTTTCGACCGGGCAATCTCTTTGAGCAGATAGGACAGAAGCGGCTTGCCGCGGTGGGGGAAAATCACCTTTCCCGCAAATCGCGAGGAATTCAGCCGAGCGGGCACGACAGCGACTACTTTTGGTTTCATCGCTCTGCTGCTCCGGGCGCCGGGCAAAGCTCATCGTAGCGGTGGGGCTTCTCTGTGTCTTGCTGCGAGAGGTTCGTTCGGGCAGGTTTGATAGCATGCTCAACCTGTTGCTTTAGTAGCGGCATAGGTGAAAATACGCCGCCCCCGGCAACGTGTCAAGGATAAAAGGGGTGAGGCATTTTTTGCGCAAATGGCGGACCACCGGGGTGGCAGGTTCAAACTCGTTTGGACCTGGCAATTAACACCGTAAGCTTCCCCAAATAGTAGAC
>JAGLXI010000086.1 GCA_023132995.1 Candidatus Zixiibacteriota bacterium
ACAGCAAGCTGTGGGGCACCCGGCACGAGAGACCCGGCTTGACTGCCCTACTTGATCTTTCGCTTGGCTTTCAGTTCGGCCCGCTTGGTATTGAGCACGACGTCCCTGACCGTCATCATGTTTTTGCCAAACAAGGCAAAGCGCAGCCACCGGAAACCCACGTATTCTGTGGAAAAGGTTAGTATTGACATGAATTCGATCATCGGATATATTGGCCGTCTTGTTATTCAAAGATAGAGGTAAACTACATATGAGTACTGTTCAAGTCAAACCCACCCCAGTTCAGGATCAGGTAACGTTCATCAGTTCCTCAATCGGAAAGAAGATCTTACACGCTGTAACCGGCCTTCTCATGACCGTCTTCGTGGTAGGGCATATGGTTGGCAATCTCCAGATCTTCATCGGCCAGGACCAGTTGAACGCTTACGCACAGGCACTAAAAGACCTACCGGCTCTGACCTGGTCGGTCCGCGTCATAATGCTTGTCTGTCTGGTGATTCACGTCTGGCGCGGCATCCAGCTCTATTTCGAGAACCGGTTCTCGCGGCCGATTCGTTACGTCGTTAACGCCACCGTTCAGGCATCGCTGGCTTCGCGCACGATGATTTACACAGGTGCCGGGATTTTTCTCTACATAGTCTACCACCTTCTCCACTATACATTCATCGTTACGAACCCGCAATACGCGAATCTCCATGACTCTCTAGGGCGGCACGACGTCTACTCGATGGTTATACTTGGCTTCCAGAATGGGTTGATATCAGCTGTCTATTTCGTGGCGCTCTTCTGCCTGTGCTATCATCTGACCCATGCTATTCCTTCACTCTTCCAGACTCTGGGACTCAACAATGAGAAGACCAAACCCAAGTTCAAAGTTCTGGGATGGCTCGTAGCTATAGCGATATTCGTCGGGTACTCCGTTATACCGGCTGCAATCCTGTTGAAAATCATCATACTACCGGAAGGGGTGTACTGATATGAAGCTTGAGTCTAAGGTCCCAGCCGGTCCACTCGCCGAGAAATGGGACAAACACCGCTTCGAGATGAAGCTGGTCAACCCATCCAACAAGCGCAAATACACTGCTATCGTCGTGGGTACCGGTCTGGCCGGCGCATCGGCGGCCGCCTCCATGGCCGAACTTGGCTACAATGTCAAGGCTTTCTGTTTTCAGGATAGTGCCCGACGGGCGCACTCCATCGGCGCGCAGGGGGGCATTAACGCAGCCAAGAACTACCAGAACGACGGCGATTCCATCTGGCGCTTGTTCTTCGATACGATCAAGGGTGGTGATTTCCGCTCGCGAGAAGCCAACACATACCGTCTGGCGCAGGTGTCGGTCAATATCATCGACCAGTGCGTAGCGCAGGGGGTGCCGTTTGCACGTGAATACGGCGGCACGCTGGCTAACCGCTCCTTTGGAGGCGCCCAGGTATCGCGCACGTTCTACGCTCGTGGGCAGACCGGACAGCAGTTATTGCTGGGCGCTTACTCAGCACTCCAGCGCCAAATCGGCCTGGGGAAAGTGCAAATGTATCCCCGCACGGAGATGCTTGATCTCGTACTTATTGACGGTCACGCCAAGGGGATCGTTGTACGCAACCTCGTGACAGGCGAAATCAACTCACACGCCGCTGATGCCGTCGTGCTGGGTACCGGCGGGTATGGGCGCGTGTTCAACCTTTCTACGATGGGTCTGGGATGCAACGTCACTGCTGCCTATCGGGCTTACATGAGAGGAGCACTCTTTGCCAACCCATGTTTTACGCAGATACATCCTACCTGCATTCCGCACACGGGAGATTATCAATCGAAGCTTACCCTGATGTCCGAATCGTTGCGCAATGACGGCCGTATCTGGGTGCCCAAGAACAAGGGCGACAAGCGCCCACCCGGTGAAATCCCCGAAGAAGAACGCGATTACTATCTGGAACGTAAATATCCCAGTTTCGGCAACCTTGCCCCCCGCGACATCTCATCGCGCTCCGCCAAAGAGGTATGCGATGAAGGACGCGGAGTCGGCCCCTCCGGATATAGTGTGTACTTAGACTTCGCCGAAGCCATTGAGCGCTTGGGCCAAGAGGTAATTACCGAACGATATGGAAACCTCTTTGAGATGTACCACCTCATCAGCGACGAAGATCCCTATAAAGTCCCAATGCGCATATATCCAGCCTCTCATTACGCTATGGGCGGCCTCTGGGTCGATTACAATCTAATGAGCAATATCCCCGGCCTCCATATTATCGGCGAGGCCAATTATTCTGACCACGGCGCCAACCGCCTGGGAGCCTCGGCTTTAATGCAAGGGTTGGCCGACGGTTATTTCATCCTGCCGTATACGATCGGTGATTACTTCGCACGGGTCGGGGCACAGAATATCTCTACCGACCGCCCTGAGTTTCGTGAGGCTGAAGAAGCCGTAGCCGCGCGCATAAAGAAGCTGCTGTCGATCAACGGTGACCGGACGGTGGATTCGTTCCACAAGGCACTGGGTGAAATCATGTGGGAGAAAGCGGGCATGGCTCGCAACGAAAACAACCTAAGAAAAGCGCTCGAACAGATTACGGCTCTGAGGGAAGAATTCTGGCAGAATGTCAAGCTTGTAGGAAGCAATGACGAAATGAACCAGACGTTGGAGAAAGCGTGCCGCGTGGCTGATTTCCTCGAGTTCGCTGAGATCTTTTGCTATGACGCCCTCAACCGCGAAGAGTCCTGCGGCGCTCATTTCCGCGAGGAGCATCAGACTGAAGATGGAGAAGCCCTGCGCAACGACGAGAAGTTCACATACGTCGCTGCCTGGGAATACAAGGGTGATGGCGTCAAACCGGAACTGCATAAGGAGGAGCTCAAGTTCGAGAACGTTGAGCTAACAACAAGGAGCTACAAGTAATGAATCTAACACTGCTCGTTTGGCGTCAGGAGAACGCCCAGGATAAAGGCAGGTTAGAAACCTACCAAGCGAATGATATTAACGAAGACATGTCGTTCCTGGAGATGCTTGATGTGGTGAACGAGGATTTGGTTAAGAAAGGCATCAAGCCGATTCATTTCGATCATGACTGCCGCGAAGGAATCTGTGGTGCTTGTTCGCTGGTGATAAACGGCATTCCCCATGGCGGGAAGAAAGGCTGCACTACCTGTGAGCTTCGTATGCGCAATTTCAAGAACGGCGATACCATTACGATTGAGCCTTTCCGCGCCAAAGCCTTTCCGGTTATCAAGGACCTGATGGTCGATCGCTCTGCCCTGGATCGGGTCATGTATGCGGGTGGATTTGTTTCCGTTAACACTGGAGGCACCCCCGATGCGAATGCCATCCCTATTCAGAAGGATGTTGCCGAAACAGCCATGGACGCCGCCGCCTGCATCGGCTGCGGCGCCTGCGTGGCAGCTTGCAAGAATGCCTCGGCTATGCTCTTTGTTTCAGCCAAAGTGGGACATCTTGCTACTCTCCCACAAGGAAAAGTGGAGGCACGAGAGCGGGTCAGAATAATGGTGACCCAGATGGATGCGGAGGGCTTTGGCAACTGCACCAATTACTATGAATGCGAGGCCGTCTGTCCCAAGGAAATCAGCATCAAGTTCATTGCCAAGCTGAACCGGGAACGGATGAAGGCGGTGGTTGCGAGATAGACGCAGATATTCTTGTTCTGCACCTGCAGCCTCGAGATTATCCGAAACTATCTTCAAAGCCGCCTGATTATGCCCTTGATAAGGAGCGAAGTGATTATTGGCGGGGTGTTTTCTCTTCTCCCCACGTCCTGATCAACGGCACACGCCAAGTGGTCTTCATAATCACGTTGTACAGCACTCTTAAGAACTGAAAACCTCCACCGAAAGCCCCCAACCGCTTGAAATTCATCACGGCTGCGATCAAGAGACACTGAACCGACATTTTAGCCAGACCACGACGCCCAAGCCCGACCTAACCTATATCATTGTTTCGTCTCCGCAAAGACTCCCTCAATTACGAGAGCCCTGGTCAGATGCAATTGCTTGAAACTCTCAGTCCGACTGTCGGCTCGCAAACGCACCAGGGCAACATGATGGATACTTACATTGAGACATCGATAGCAGGCTGTTGAAAAAGCGTTTTGTGATGCTCGGAAG
>JAGLXI010000087.1 GCA_023132995.1 Candidatus Zixiibacteriota bacterium
CCCGCGAAAGCGGGCAGATGGATTCCCGCTTTCGCGCTCAGAGATGACTTGTTATGGAAAGCAGTTGCTGTTTTGCGTTTCCTGGAATCGAGACCGAGACATCGACCGACCGGGACGCTTCTCCCCCACTCCGGCCTGCTCGTGCGCCTTCTGACACACCGGGAGTTTGTGCCGGCGGCAGTCAGCATCCGGGTGGACGCAGGCAGGCGAGCTATGTGGTTGACTTTTGAACGCCAACCCTCTAACTTGCCGCCAGATTATGGGTTCATCTCTCAGCGCAGAAAGAGCCGTGGTCGACATCGGCCGCCGGCTTCACGAACGTGGCATGGTAGCAGGGACAGACGGTAATATTTCAGTCCGCCTGGATGATGATCGAATTATGGTGACACCGTCGGGCCTCGCCAAGGGGCGGCTTGCCGACAACGATATGGTCATCGTTGACATCAACGGTAAGCTCCTGCAGGGCAACAACCGGCCGTCCTCGGAAGTGGATATGCATCTTTGCGTCTACCGGTCAAGGCCGGAAGTCAGAGCCTGCGTTCACTCGCATGCGCCGTATGCGACGGCCTTCGCCGTCGCGGGTATTCAACCGGGAGACGACGTTCTGCCGGAGGTAGTCGTTGACGTGGGCCGGGTTCAGCTTACAGAGTATGCCCCGCCCGGTACCGAGGCGGTGCCTCGCTCTATCAAGCCCCACCTTGAATCATGCAACGCCATGCTGCTGCGCAATCATGGCCTGCTGACTATCGGGCGGTCGCTTGAGGAGGCCTACTGCCGGCATGAACTGGTTGAGCATTATCTGAAGATACTATTTCTGGCACGCCAATTGGGCAATGTCGAAGCCATCCCATCCGATGATTTCGAGCGTCTGGAGAATATCCGGCGAAAGCTCAACGAAGTCCAAAACGAGACATCCTGAAGCGGGTATCGCATGCTGGTCAAAAAGGTAATTATAGAGAAAGCCAATCGGCTCTATCAGCCTCCGCCCGATATCCAATCGTTTGTTCGCCCCGGCGGTAGGAGACCGCTGACCAGGAGAGCAGGAGTCTGCGACCTGGCCACCTTCCGGTGGCCGGTGGACAGTAACACCGCCAAACGAACACAGGCGGCGCAATTCCCCCCGGCAAGTAAAGAAAGCCTGAGCCGACTCAAGCAGGAGTTGGCGCTGTGGTATGCGGCTGCTCACAGAGTAAGACTGAATCCCACCCGCGAGATACACATCGGCGGCCCGATCACCACCCTCGTTTTCAACTTAGCCCTGGCTTTCATTGACAATGGTGACATCGCCTTCGTCCCCGATCTCGGTCTTCCCCTCTATCGCAAAGTCATCACAGCCTGTGGCGGGGAACCGGTTGGATATTCGTTGCAGCGTCGGGACGATTGGCGGCCGGGCTTTGAGCGAGTCGGTACCCGCCTGGGCAGGGTTGCCAAGATGCTTTTTCTCAATTCCCCCCACAACCCCACCGGGGCCACACTGACTGAAAAGGAGTTGACCGACCTGGTGTGGCTGGCCGGGCGGGAGAATATCATGATCGCCAACGACGCCGCCTACCAGACGGTGTCGGAACACCGGGCTGTCTCCCTGCTGACAACGACCGGCGGCAAGAAAGTGGGTGTAGAGGTCGGCTCGTTTTCCTATCATTTCGGGTTGCCGGCCCTGCCCTTTGGCTTCGTGGTGGGCAATGCCGAGATGATCGCCGGACTTCAACTGGCTTCGCAATTCACACCGGCTTTCATACCGGAAGCCTGGATAGAGATGGCATTGGAGGCCTTACGCCAGTATCCCAACGAGGGAATCCGCACAGCCCGTCGACGTGTCGGCCAGAGCCGGGCCGAAGCCACCAAGATAATGGAACTCCTGGCCCTGGAGAAAACCGGGCAGGACACTGTCCCCTTTGTGTGGGCCAAGATCGAGCGACGCGGCCAGGCGACGGGTGAGGCCGGCAGGCTATACCGGCGCGGCCGCATTCTGGTGATGCCCGGAACGGCATTCGGCGAGAGCGGCGAAGGATACCTGAGATTCTCACTCACGGCGCCGCCGGAATCCTACCGCGATGCCTGCGACCGCCTGAAGCGTAGAGGTCACATGGTCAGATTGAGGAAGCGCAAATGAAGGATATCATCCGTCTGGCAGGAATGTCGTTCTACGGCTACCACGGTGTGACCGCCGCCGAGCGCGAAACGGGCCGCGTGTTTGAGGTCGATTGCGAGTTGGAAGTGGACTTGGCCGATGCCGGGAAATCGGACCGGCTCACGGACACGGTGGACTATTCCAAGGCTTACGCCATCGTCAAGGAAATTATCGAGGGAAAGGCGTTCTCTCTTTTGGAGGGCCTTGCAGGTGAGATGACAGCCCGGCTCCTGGAGCAGTTGCCGGTATACCGGGTTACGTTGAGGGTGCGTAAACTTAACCCTCCCCTTGCGGGTCAGATCAGGCACATCGAAGTGGAACTGACCCGGCTGCAGGGTGACACATCGAAACTGATTGATACATAGTCGGAGAGGAGAGTCATGGCAGAGACGGTGGCAATACTCATGGGCTCCAATATGGGAGACCGCGAAAAGAACCTGGCCGGTGCCCTGACCAGGCTGGAAACTGTCGAGGGTCTGGAGATCGTGACCACATCCGGCGTTTACCTGAGCGAGGCCACGGACATGGGCGACCAGGCGCCGGCGGTTATGAACCAGGTGGTTATGGCCGACTACCGCTTCTCCCCCGCCGAACTGCTTAACGCCCTCGAGTTGATCGAGAAGAACCTGGGTCGCACCGGAAAAGGGAAGAAACTGCCTCGCACAATCGACCTGGATATTCTGCTGTTCGGCCGGCAGATCGTCGAGACTGAAACATTGTCCATACCGCACCGCGAGTTGCTAAACCGGCCCTTTGCGATGGTGCCCCTCCTTCAAATCGAACCGGATATCATACACCCCGTAATCGGAAAGCCCGTGGCTGAGTTCTTGAGCGAAGAGGACTCCAGCGAGGTAATGCTGTACAAGGATCATGTTACAGGAAACTTATAAGCCCAATTACATCGCCGTTGAGGGCGTGATCGGCGTCGGTAAGACCTCTTTCTCCGGCATGTTGGCCGAGCGGCTGAGCGCCGAGTTGCTGAATGAAGAGGTCTTCGAGAACCCCTTCCTGGTGGACTTTTACCGCAACCGCAAGCGTTATGCTTTCCAGTGCCAGTTATTTTTCTTGCTGTCGCGTTTCCAGCAGCAACAACAACTCATGGTGCGCGACCTGTTTGCGCAACGTATCGTGGCCGACTACCTGTTCGCCAAGGATGCCGTCTTTGCCTCCATCAATCTTTCGGAGCGGGAACTGGCGTTGTACGACAGGATCGCTCCCATTCTCTCGCGTGACATCCCCCGGCCCGACCTGGCCATCTACCTGCAGGCCTCCACGCCGGTGCTCATGCAACGGATTCGCAAACGCAATTTCACCTTTGAAAAGCCGATTGATCCTGACTACGTGGACATGCTCAACAAAGCTTACGACTACTATTTCTTCAACTACAGCGAAACGCCTTTGCTCGTGGTAAAGACGGACGATATCGACTTTGTCAACAACGCGGTGCATTTCGACGATCTGATCGAACAGATCGGCAAACCGATAGCGGGAAAGAAGTACTACGTGCCGGTCGGCGACCTGGCTCTTCAGTAAACAGTCATGACATACCTCAACGACAGAAAAAAGGTCACCGTTCAGACCATTATCAGAAAAAAGGCCAAGGGGGAACCGATTGCGGTCCTGACAGCCTACGACTACTTCATCGCCCGCCTGCTTGACCGGGCCGGAATCGACGTGATTCTTGTGGGGGACTCGGCCAGCAATGTCGTTCATGGCCACGACTCCACACTGCCGATCAGTATGGACATAATGGTCGCCCACACGGCCGCTGTCGCGCGCGGAACCGAGAAGGCGCTGATCGTGGCCGATATGCCGTTTCTCTCGTTCCAGCCGTCAATCGAGACAGCAGTACTCAACGCCGGCCGCTTCCTCAAGGAAGGGAACGCTCACGCCGTGAAGATCGAGGGCGGTGTTGAAATGGCGTCCACAATCCGGCGGGTTGTCGAATGCGGTATCCCCGTCATGGGGCATATCGGACTTACGCCGCAATCTATCCATCGCTTCGGGGGACCAAAAGTGCAGGGCCGCCGTGACAAGTCCCGCGCGTACCTGATGGAATCAGCGCTGGCCCTTGAGGAGGCTGGCTGTTTCTCGATTGTCCTGGAGTTGATCGAGACCTCAGCAGCAAGTGAGATCACGTCGGCCCTGAAGACGGCAGCCACGATCGGGATCGGCGCCGGACGCAATTGCGACGGTCAGGTGCTCGTCATCAATGACATCCTTGGCATGCGGGAGGAAGGATTCAAACCGAAGTTCCTGCGCCAGTATGCCGACCTGCCTCCCGTTATCTCCAAAGCCGTGGAGGAGTTCATCAGAGATGTCAGAACCGGCGCCTACCCGGGCGACGATGAATCATATTCCAATAGCGACTGATATCACCGCGGAATCATCAACCACAGGAGGATAGTATGCCTTGTCATACCAAGACCATAGCCCGCTTCGCTATTTTGATCTTTGCTGTGGCGATTGCTTCGGCAGTGACCGCGGCTGACAATGGAAGCTGGAAGAGATCTCTGTCCATTGATCTGACCACAACGCAGACCTCATACTCCGACTCATGGGTGGGAGGTGAAGCCGGTTCGGTCAACTGGGTCAGCAACCTCAATGGCCATGCTGAGAGACAGATACTGCCGTGGTTCAATCTCAAGACCGCCCTCAAGCTATCTTTCGGCCAGACGTTAACACAGAACGCCGAAACGGGAAGCTGGAGCAAGCCGAGCAAGTCCACCGATCTGGTCGATTGGGAAAACGTCGGTCGGCTCACGGTGCAGGCCCTTGTTGATCCCTACGCCGCTTTCCGGATAGAGACACAGTTCCTTGACGCTTTCAACCCGGCCAAGAAGCTCTACTTCACGCCCGTCAGGCTGACTGAGTCGGCCGGCATTGCCAGGAAACTCTACGAGAAAGACAAGAGCTTCATCACCAGCCGCCTGGGGCTGGGTCTGCGTCAGACCCTGAAGAAGGCTACCGACATTGACCTTAAGACGCTTGACTCTACTTTTATTGACGGCGGTTTTGAGTCGGTCACCGACGTTGAACTCATCTTCAACAAGAAGTTGCGCTACACCGGGAAACTGACGCTCTACAAGGCCGTGTATTTCTCCGAGAAAGACGCGGTCAGGGATACGCCGTCCGCGGACTACTGGAAGGC
>JAGLXI010000088.1 GCA_023132995.1 Candidatus Zixiibacteriota bacterium
TTGCTGTTCGACAAGCAGGTCAGCAAGAAAGGTCGGGTCAAGCAGACATTGGCTATCGGGCTGGTATTCAAGATGATTTAGGGGGGAAATGCGCCCCTGCCGCTGCCAAACAAGCCAACCCACCCGGCGATACCGGCGGGTGGCCGTCTCAAACTCTGTTTGGGGCGGATTGTCTGCATGGTTCATGGCCAAACAAGTTTGGTCATGACACCCAGCCGGTTTTTCGCGCTGTGCGCGCCTCCCATAGTGCTGTCATGCTTCGACTGCGCTCACCTATGACTCTCAGATTCCGTGGGCGGCAGACACGCTCGTGCGGTTCCGACAGCCAGTGTCAAGCCCACAGGGGGCTTGACCTGAAATCTGAAATCCTCGTAGGCAACAGACCATCTGGAGGTTCCCCCCTATACGCCGCGATAAGAAGGGAATGGAACTTCGGGGCGTTACGGTCTTCGTTTACAGCCGGTTCAGTTTCCTGATGAGCGCGCTGGACGAACGACCCCTGGTTAGTGATACCCGCTTCACGCTTCCACCGTATGACTTGACGAACTCGGCGCCGACGATCTCTGCGATCCGGTAATCAGCACCTTTGACAAGCACATCCGGCTTGACAAGGCGAATCAGCCGGTCGGGTGTGTCCTCGCCAAAGAAGATGACGTAATCCACCGCTTTCAGGGCCAGCAGGATGGCAGCTCTGTCGGCCTGCTTCTGGAGGGGACGTGCGCGACCCTTGAAACGGCGAACACTGGCGTCGGTGTTGAGCCCTACGATCAGAACGTCACCTAACGCCCTGGCCCGGGACAGATACTCCACGTGCCCGCGGTGGAGAATGTCAAAAACACCGTTTGTGAATACTATTTTCTTCCCTGACCGTCGCAGACTGGCTATAAGGCGGGTCAGGTTTGACCTGCTGACAAGGTTTCCGGCAGGCATGGGATATCGATCCCGCTCAGGTTCCCGATGTGGCTATAATGAGGTTGCCGTTTTTGATATTCAGCCTCAGTTCGCGTTTCAGTTGGCCGGGCGTTACACTGGCCGTGCCGACCTCGCCAATAGTAATCCCGGCGGCAGCATTGGCCACCACGGCCGCCTCGACCAAGTCGGCCCCGGCGCAAACAGCCGATACGAAAGTGGCAATAACCGTATCACCAGCGCCCGTAACATCAAATACCTTGCGGGCAAAAGCCGGGATGTGGGTGGGCTCAACGCCCGGCCGGAACAGCGACATCCCGTCCGCACCGCGCGTGATCAGAATCGACCGGGCTTCAAGTTTGCGCAGCAGTCCCGTGCCCACCTCCGTAAGGTCCTTGTTTGACGTAATCCGCAGGCCGTATGCAAACCCGGCCTCATGGTGATTGGGAGTAATCAAAGAAACGCGTTTGTAGTTGAAGAAGTGCGTCTCCTTGGGGTCGACCGCGATGAAGATATCCTTTTCGACACAGATGTCGATCACTCTTTCGAGGAGACTGGCGCTGATGACGCCCTTCCCGTAATCTGATATGATGACGGCCTGTATCTCATCGGCCAGGGCCGAGAACTGAGCGAGCACCTTGCGTTCCGTCTTGGCATCGAGTTCGTGACGATCCTCGCGGTCGGTTCGTACCACCTGCTGACTGTGGGCCATCACGCGGGTCTTGATGGTGGTCTGTCGGGAGGTATCATAGACGATGGAATCGCCGGAAATGCCCTTCTCTCTCATCAGACGCAACAGCTTGACCGAGGCCTCATCGTCACCCACCGTTCCCACCAGAATCGGTTCATCACCCAGTGTGCAGATATTTGCGGCAACGTTGGCCGATCCGCCCAGTATCTGTTTGCTGGAAGTGATCTCGACCACCGGGACGGGCGCTTCCGGCGAAATGCGATTCACCGAGCCGAAAAGGTACTCGTCCAGCATTATATCGCCTAAGATCAGAATCCTGGCCCGCCCGAGACCATCTGTAATCTGGTCGATTCTCTCAATTGTCAGAGCCATTTTGCGGTCCCCGATAGCTTCCTTGCCGACCTCATACTCTCATCTGCCACTAAAACTGGTTGACTTGAAGATCGAATATATTAAACTGCTGAGCCTTTGACAAGAAAAGAAATAAAGTCACTTCAAGCAGACGAGGTTTGCCGACACGATGCAACCAAATCCCCAACAGCAGATAAACGTTGAACTGGGCGAAAAAGAGGCTGAGGGCACTTACGCCAATATGGCCATGATAATGCACTCACCCACTGAGATTATTCTCGATTTCGCCCGGGTCATGCCCCGTACGCCCAAGGCGCGCGTTCAGGCGCGAATTATCATGACCCCCATGCACGCCAAGCTGTTGCTGCAGACTCTTGGCGACAATATCAAGAAGTTCGAGAGCCAGTTCGGCGAAATCAAGATGCACGGCGCTGCGGACAAGCTGGCCAAGAACATCGGTTTCGAATCGACCAGCGTTCCCCGAACAGAGGAAGAGAAGTGACGGGCGGCTATTTCGCATTTGTCCTCCACGGACATCTGCCATACGTTCTCTCGCACGGCCGCTGGCCTCACGGCACCGACTGGCTCAGCGAAGCCACTGCTGAGACTTATCTGCCCATCATTCGGGCTCTCCGTGATCTTGCTGACAAGGGGTACCGGCCCAAGTTGACGATGGGGCTGTCACCAGTCCTGTGCGAGCAGTTGGCGGACGACTCGTTCAAGAAGGAGTTCGTCAGTTACGTCAACACCAAGATCAAAGCCGCTCAACACGACAGCGAGGAGTTCTACCGCTACGACCAGCCGAATATGCTTAAAAACTCCCGATTCTGGGAGGAGTTCTACGGTCTTGCGCTGGAACAGTTCGACGCATGCGGCCGCGACATTCTCAAGGAGTTCAAACGACTGCAGGATGACGGGTTCCTGGAAATCATCACCTGTGGAGCATCCCACGGATATTACCCGCTCCTGTCGCGCGACGAATCCCTGCAGGCTCAGACAAAGATGGCGGTGCGCAACTACCGCAGGCACTTCGGACGCCCGCCTGCGGGAATCTGGTTGCCGGAGTGCGCGTACCGTCCCCGCTACAACTGGACTCCTCCGGTACCGATCGACGGGCGCCAGGAATCGTATTCGCGAAAAGGCGTGGACGAGTTCCTCACGGAAAACGGCCTTGATTACTTCGTTATAGATTCGGCGCTTCTCAAGGGTGGGAAATCCATCGGCGTCTATATTGATCGCTTCGAGGCCCTGAAGCTGCTCTGGGGACAGTTCGAAAAGCAATACCGGCCGCGAGAGGAAGAGAAAGATAAGACCCCGCGCGAGGTCTACCTGGTTTCATCCTCTCCGGAGGGGAAAAAGCCGACCGCTATCTTTACCCGCGACCCGGACACCGGGCTTCTGGTGTGGTCGGGCGAGCATGGCTACCCCGGCGACGGCAACTACCTGGATTTCCACAAGAAGCGCTTCCCCGGGGGACACCGGTACTGGGCCGTGACATCAGTTAAGTCGGACCTGGCTGACAAGGTCGAATATCATCACGAAAACGCTCTCAGTCGAGTTCCCGAGAATGCCGCGCATTTCGCCGACAAAGTGACCGAAGTCCTCAGAGGTCATCACGAGACCTCCGGCGAGCCGGGTATCCTTGTGGCTCCCTACGACGCTGAACTGTTCGGGCATTGGTGGTTTGAAGGTCCGGATTTCCTCAAGACCGTCCTGAAGCAGATCTGCGAGAACAAATATGTCGAACCGACATTCCTTTCCGAACATCTTGCCCGGTGCCAGCCGACGAAGATCGTGTCGATCCCTGAGGGAAGCTGGGGACAGGGCAATCATCATTACATCTGGCTCAACGAGCACAACGAATGGACCTGGAAACACATCTACGAGGCGGAGGCCCGGATGTGCGAGCTTGCGCGTGCCTGGCGGAATCATTCGCGCAAGCAGGACCAGGAGCTTGAGGCCATTCTGAAGCAGGCGGCGCGGGAACTGATGCTTCTGTCGGCGTCCGATTGGCAGTTTCTTATTTCGACATTCGCGGCCCGCGACTACGCCGAGTTGCGCGTCAGCGAGCACTACGCAGACTTCAAGAAACTAGCAGCGATGGCACGCAAGAAAATGGACGGCATACCGCTCGATGTGGGCGAGTTGCAGTTCTTTAAGGACTGTACCGAACGCGATCGCCTGTTTGAAGATATCGAGATCGAGTGGTTTGCGGCCGTCGAGTTCCCTGCCCAGGAATAACTCCGGTCAAAATCGCCGCGGCCGCTCTACACGGAAGCGGCACTGTTTTTTTTGTTGATTCGGGTCGCGGCCGGACGCTGCATTGGTGATATGTCGGTCCCCAAACTGATGCAAAAGTGCCCCTTCTGCCTGGAGCCGATCATTGCCGGCGCTACGCGCTGCAAAAACTGTCAGGCTGATTTATCGTCTGCGGCGAAACGGCAGAAGACATGGTTTTCGCAATACGATTCCTTCCGGGTCGGCTTCTTGACCGGGCTTCTATTTGGCCTGATTGTGGCCATCCTGATTTACGGTCATTTCTACCTGACCCTGTAGGGGGTTGTTGAGAAAGAGTTTCGTTGTACTCATCGACCTGAAGATCTATCATACTGGCGAAAGCCAGTCTTCGAATCCAAGGTGGATTCCGGGTCAAGCCCGGAATGACGAAGGTGTTGCGATGGATGAGTCCTTGGCTACGAGCGGCAGGTCTCATCTCCGCACCGGATGGTGTTTTTTCTGGCTGTCTGGGGTAATTGTCTCCGCTATTCCTTCCGATGTTATAGTTACAGATGAAAACGGAACACCTGTCGCCGGACCTTTATCAGGAATGACGGGACATGAGGAGAGAATGACATGCATTCTAAGGCATCGGTTCTGATAGTAGACGATGAGCAATTCATACGACAGATCCTCGCGAGAATCGTGCAGCGGGAGGGTTACGTTATCGGCGAGGCCTCCGGCGGCAAGGACGCTCTTGAGAAACTGGAGCAAACTAAGTTCGATTTCGTTATTTCGGATATTCGCATGCCCAATATGGACGGGATGGAACTTCTGACAAAGGTCAAGACCAGGTTTCCTGAAACTATGGTCATTTTGATTACAGCCTACGCCGGAGAATACAAGGCCGAGGACGCACTGACTGCCGGGGCCGATCACTATATAACCAAACCCTTCAAGAACGTGGAAATCGCCCGGACGCTGGACAGACTCTACCAGAGACGCGAGATGGCGAAAGCCAAAAAACACAAGAATACGCCGGTCAAGACGTGAGCGACCAGGTCGCTGGTCGGTTCCCGCTGATCCATAGAAAACCGTGCAGTCCGCAATCCGCAGGCGTCTGCTCCGACCTTTCGAAGCTCCCCAGTTTCCTGCGAGGCTGAGAATCCGCCCTCGACTCCGAGGCATACCCCGCAGCCTCCGGGTGCGCAGACATGTAAACTTGCACGTAAAACAGCCGACTCTACAATAATAGACAGAAGACAGACGATCAACCGTCACAAGACACAAGGGGCTTGAGCCGCTCATCCATCGGAAGGCTGATCTGCATGAGAGCACGATGAGACCAAACAGAGTAAGAAGGGTCGTACTTGTTCCGCTCAGCCTGGCGCTGATAGCGCTGCTGGGGGCCTCTGTTTTCGGCATGTACTGGCTTCAGGCACGCCAGGCTGACGAGCAGGTTCGCGCACATGTAGACAGCATCGACCTTGCCTTAAAGAACCAGTTAGCAGAAGAGGCGGCACGGCTCGACGGACTGATTTACTTCCTGAAAATCGACGAAGACCTCAAACGAGCCTAGCTGTCAGGAAACCGCGAGAGGCTGCTCCGCTGCAGCGAACCGATTTTCGACGCTATCCGTTCGCAATGCCGGGTGACCCATCTCAAATTCATCAGCCCGGATCGGGTCTGTTTTCTGCGTGTTCACAACCCGACGGACTATGGAGACACTATCTCCTGGTTCACTCTGAACACCGCCGTACGAGAGAGTACGCCGGTCAGCGGTATCGAACTGGGGAAATTCGGCACCTTTACTCTGCGCTCGGTTCATCCCTGGTATATCGACGGCGAGTTGATCGGCTATGTAGAACTGGGCACCGAAATCGACCATCTCACGTCTGCGATCGAGACCGCTGTCGGTGTTGATCTGTTCTTCGCCATCGACAAGCGATTCCTCGATTCAGCAGATTGGGCCACGGGACAAGAAATGATGGGGTGCCAGGGGAACTGGAACCAGTTTGAGGATTATGTCGCTTATACCTGCAACTCCGATCAGCTTCCGCCGGAAATTGCCAGCCACTGGAAACACAAGAATGTCGGCCACAGCGACTGCTGGTTCGGTGTTTCTCACCGCGGCCGGGACTACAGTGTGGGGTTTATCGACCTGGTTGACGCCGGCGACCGCGATGTTGGCGACCTTATTGTTATTACTGACATTACAGAGACAAGAGCGGCGCTTGAGACGCTGCTGTCGATCCTTATAACATTCAGTGTGCTCATCGGCGTTGCGCTGATCTGGGTTTTCTACGTATTCCTCGGTCGGATCAAACACAAGCTCGACAAGTCCCGTGACGACCTGCTCGCCGAGATTGAGCGACGTGGTATGGTCGAACAGGTCCTGCAGGAACGCAGTTGGGAACTGGGCGAGCGCGTCAAGGAGCTCACGTGCCTGCACGGTCTCGCGCAAGTTACCGAGGATCCAGACAAGACCATGCAGGAAGTCTTCCGCGAGGTGGTAGAACTCATCCCGCCGGCATGGCAATATCCTGAAATCACATGTGCCCGACTGGTCATTGACGGCCGGGAGTTTGCAACTGAGAATTTCCGCCCCACCCGGTGGAAACAGACGACAGCAATCACAGTCTCCAATCGCGTGGCGGGATCACTCGAAATCTACTACCTGAAGGAAAGACCGGAGGCTGACAAAGGACCGTTTCTGCAGGAAGAACTCGGTCTTATCGAGACATTGGCAACCAAGATTGGAGTGTATGTAGAGCGCCGGCGCCAGGAGGAGCAGCTTCGCAAGCTCTCAGCGGCGGTCAACTAGTCAGCCAACATGATCTGCATCACTAATCCTGAAGGCATAGTCGAACATGTCAACCACCAGTTCTGTCTCAGCACAGGGTACCTTAGTGGAGAGATCATCGGACAGAAACCGACCATGTTCACGTCCGAGCAGAAGGACGAAGGTTTCTATCGCAGTCTATGGGAGACGGTCGCCACTGTAAAGGTCTGGTCGGGCAGTATTCGCCTTCAACGTAAAGATGGCAAGTTGTTCTGGGCCCGCACCACGGCATCACCGCTGTTTGATAACCGGGGAGACATTGTCAACTACCTGATCGTAGCTGAGGATATCACCAACGAGTTGCTGGCCCAGCAGAGGCTGGCAGAATCAGACAAGCTGGCGGCTATCGGTACGCTGGCGGCGGGCGTAGCTCACGAATTCAAAAACTACCTGGCCGGCATCATGGGTCACGCCTCGTTTGCCCTTGGTGAACTGGATGATGTCGACGCTCTGGAGGTGGCTCGTGAGGCCCTGGATCAGGTTGTTCAACTATCCGAAAGCGCAAACAAGGTGGCCATGTCCCTGCTCACCTATTCCAGAGCCGATACTGAGAAACTGCTTGAGGAAGAACTCACGGACATTGTCAATAACTCCATCGCCCTCATCGAAAAGGAGTTCAAAAACCACTCGATTGAGCTTGTCATTCGCCTTGAGGAAGTTCCCCGGGTCATTGTCTCGACCGGAAAGATACAACAGCTCTTGTTGAACCTTCTGATCAACGCTCAGCACGCCATCGGATCCGACGGCGTTATCAGCGTCCTTCTGAACCGCACGGGTGAACATGCCAGGTTAGTCGTGGCCGACACCGGTAAGGGAATCCCGCAAGAGAACCTCTCAAGAGTATTTGATCCTTTCTTCTCCACCAAGGGCGTGTGGGGTAAATACAAGGTTGCCGGAACCGGCATGGGGCTGTCAATCTGTCGCAACATCGCCCGCGAACACGGCGGAGACCTGACCGTGGAATCGGTGGTCGGCGTGGGAACGACATTCACGCTGCTGCTGCCGATCAAGACCACAGCCTCTCTCTCGGGCCGACTGGCCAATCAGCCCAGGTATGCAAGAATCATGGTATTCAGCACGGATCACACTCTGGCAGCCAGCCTTGGAAATAACGTAAGCTTCCCTGTCAAGTAGA
>JAGLXI010000089.1 GCA_023132995.1 Candidatus Zixiibacteriota bacterium
GCCCGGGACAAGGGCGTGATCTTCCTGCGCTACGAACAGGACAAAAAGCCCGAGGTGACCAAGGGCGGAGACGGATTCGAGATCATAGTCCACGACCCCATACTCAACACTGACCTCAAGCTCACCGCCGACAGCCTGGTGCTCTCGACAGCAATAATCGCCAACGACGATGCCGAGGACATCGCTCGATTGCTCAAGGTCCCGGTAAATAGTGACAAGTTTTTCCTCGAGGCGCATATGAAGCTGCGCCCGGTGGATTTCGCCACCGACGGCATCTTTTTGGCCGGACTGGCCCACTCGCCCAAGGCGGTGGACGAGAGCATCATCCAGGCCCTGGGGGCCGCCGGTCGGGCCAGTACCTACCTGTCCAAGGACAGCGTGATCCTGCCGGCCGCCATCTCCGAGGTCATCGACGAAAACTGCGACGGTTGCGCCTACTGCATAGATCCCTGCCCTTACAACGCCATTACACTGATAGAATTCATGCATAAAGGCGACATCAAGAAGACCGTTGAGTGTGACCCGTCGGTCTGCAAGGGCTGTGGTGTTTGTCAGGCGACCTGTCCCAAGCAAGGTATCAAGGTTAACCACTTCAGACTCGACCAAATCGGTGCTATGGTCGATGCTCTGCTGCTGGAGAGATGAGATGAGCGACAACGGAGATTTCGAACCTAAGATAGTCCAATTCTGCTGCAACTGGTGCTCGTATACCGGTGCTGACCTGGCCGGCTCTTGCCGACTGCAGTATCCCACCAATACCCGCGTCGTGCGGGTTATGTGCACCGGAATGATCCACCCCAACATGGTGATCGACGCCCTCACCAAGGGCGCTGACGGTGTGCTTATTTGCGGATGCCACATCGGCGACTGCCATTACATCGACGGCAATGAGCGTATGAAATCACGCGCGGCCACCATAGAGATGCTTTTAGAGGACTTCGGCATTGAGCCGGAACGGTTCCGCCTTGAGTGGGTCTCGGCATCAGAGGCGCAGCGCTTCGTCGAGGTGGTCAATAACTTCGTTAAGGATATCAAGGAGCTCGGTCCCAACCCATTCGCATAAAGGAGACACGATTATGGATGAACGGATGGTACGGTACTTTGATAGAAAGAAATTCATGTGGGACGGTGAGGAGTATGCCGGCGAGGATGACGCCGGGCAGAAGCAAGAGGAGTACCGCGGGAAAGACTTTGAGGTCCAGATGGTACCTTACAACGGCAAGCATTTGATCTATACCCGTCGGGTGGTGACCGAGGTGGTGGTGGAGGGCGCCCCTATGTAAGCAGGGTAACGAATGGTTAACGGTTAATACTATAAACTAACATAAAGGAAAAAACATGCCCGTTAAAATTGCTGAGGAGTGGTTGACCACCTGTGGTGGTTGCGAGATCACGCTCCTCGACGTGGGAGAGCCTCTCTTGGAGATCCTGCCGGAACTGGAGTTCGTCCATATGCCTGTTCTCATGGACCATAAATACTCCGGGCAGGCGGGTGAAAACCCAGGCACCCTTGTGATTCCAGAAGCCGATATCGGTTTTATCTCCGGCGGAATACGGCACGAGGAAAACCGCCATGTTGCCGAGGAAATGCGCAAGAAGGTCAACACGCTTGTGGCTGTGGGTGCCTGCGCCAACTTCGGCGGCATTCCAGCCCTGGCCAACATGTACACAGTCGAGGACATCATCAAGATGGCCTATGACGAGACCGAGACCACTGACGCACACCCGGTGCCGGACGACGACCTTCCAAAGCTGGAAGAGCGCGTATCTGCCGTCAGCGAAGTAGTAAAGGTCGATGTGGCCCTGCCGGGTTGCCCGACCACGCCCGAGCTTTATGTGCAAGCCATAACAGCTCTGCTTAAAGGCGAAGCCCTGGTACTGCCGGAGCGCAGCGTTTGTGACGACTGCCCCATGAAACGCGAAAAGAAAGCGGTCACCGAAATCAAGCGCCCGCTGGAGAAACCCGATTGGCCGGCAGACAAACCTATTGAAGAGGTGCGCTGCCTGATGGAGCAGGGCTACCTCTGTCTGGGGCCGGTCACCCACTCGGCCTGTGGCGGTGAAGAGAAGATACCTCGCTGCATCAAAGCCCACATGCCTTGTCGCGGTTGCTTCGGCCTGATTCGCGAAGGCGCCAATCCCCAGATCGATATGATGACCGCCCTTTCATCGATCGGCCTCAACCCGAGGCAAATTGAGGATCGCAGAGCAATGTTCAACCGTTTCGTCGGTGCGCAAGGACGGCTCCGTCCATTGCCACAGAGGAGGTAATAATCATGGGCCAGACAATTATAGTCGAGCCAGGCACAAGAATTGAAGGACATTGCAAAATTAAGATAATACTGGACGACAACGGCAATGTCGAAGACACCCAGGTGAAAGTAGTCGAGCTGCGTGGGTTCGAGCGCTTTGCCATCGGCCGACCCATTGAAGAGATCATTCGCATCGTACCGCGTATATGTGGTGTATGCCCATGGGCTCACCACTTGGCGGCAGCCAAAGCTGCTGACGCTGTTTTTGGTGCGGACATCCCCTCTGCTGCCAAAAAGATTAGAGAGCTGGCCTATATGGGTCACATGCTTCACAGCCACATTCTACACTTCTATATTATGGCCGGTCCGGACTTTCTCATGGGGCCGACATCCGACTATACCAAACGCAATGTGTTCGGTGTAATCGAAAAAGCCCCGGACGTGGCCAAGAA
>JAGLXI010000009.1 GCA_023132995.1 Candidatus Zixiibacteriota bacterium
ACAGCATAGTGAGCAAGCTCATTACTATAGCCACGACAGTGATTTGGGTATTGGCCGCCGGACAAGGTATAGCTCAAGCTCCGCCCGGCACTGACAGCCTGGGGCTGGGTTGGGCGCAGGACTACCGGTTCTTTGACGAGCCGATCGACCCGGCTATTTACCTCATTCGGCCCGGCGAGGAACTGCAGGTCACGTTCATCAAGACCAAGTTGGATGCCATCAAGCTCTCTGTCGATCCGGAAGGCAGGATCGTCCACCAGACCCTGGGGGTGATCAACCTCTCCGGGAAGACGCTGCTTGAGGCCCAACAACTGCTTGGTGAAGCTCTCCGGAAGCTCTACCGTGTCGATCAGATGACAATCTCGGTGCTTGAGCCGCGACGAGTGGCCATCTCGGTCAGCGGCGCGGTGGCCAACCCCGGGCTCTACCAGGGGTATACGTCGCAGCGGGTATCGGAGTTGATTGAACAGGCCGGAGGTGTCCAGCCGCATGGCTCCACCCGGCATATCGTTTTTTCCGGCGGCCCCAGCGAGATCAGGGTAGACCTGGACAGGGCCGCCTATCTTGGGGACAACACCGCCAACCCTTGCCTGTACGCCGGTTACCGGATCAGCGTTCCCGGTAAATCGCGCCAATGTGTCAACGTCGCTGGCGAAGTCAACCGTCCGCGGGAAATCGAAATAGTGAGTGATGATAATCTTGCGGTGATAATCGGTCTGGCCGGGGGAGCCCGCAGCTGGGCTGATCTGGCCGGTGTACGGGTGCTTGGGCGAGAGACCCCTGACAATGACGGACAGCTCCGGTTCAATGCGGGTGACATTGTTCTTGTGCCGTCTGCGGACGCGGATGTATCACAAACTCGCCTGACTGTCTTTGGGGCGGTTGCCGACCCGGGGCGCTACGAGTTCCGGGAGGGTGTAACTGTGCGTGACCTGGTGGAATTGGCCGGCGGATTCGCCGATGGTGCCTCCCTAGGGATGGTCACTGTTTTCAGAAGGGTCCGCGCCGATGAATGGGGTCGGACTACCGATCACCGTTATCCGGTAAGCAGCCCCGAGGGTGGGGAAGACAAGATGCTGGCTATGGCTCTGCAACCGTCCGATTCCGTCTACGTGCCGTTCAGCCTGGGCTACGTGACTGTGAGCGGCGAAGTCCGCAATCCCGGGAAGTTTCCGTTTGTTGAGGACAAGGGCGCCGCTTATTACATAAATACCGCTGGAGGTTATCTTCCCGCTGCGGACAAGGACCATGTCGATCTGTACAACCGGATTGCGGGAACGACATCGAGCTTCTCGCCGGGAGTGCTGGTGCACGACGGAGACGAGTTGCGTGTCAATCTGAGAGAGGATCTCAGGTGAGCGAGTCAAAGTCCACAAATCTCTGGCTGCTTCTGGAAACGCTCGCCCGTCGACGGACGTTCATCGTGACCTTTGTCGTGCTCGTAACGGTTGCGGCGGTGATTATCTCGCTTGTGCTTCCCAAACACTATCAGGCATCCGCCCTTCTGCTGCCGCCCAAAGACATCAGTATGCCAATCGCCGGAGTGGCGCAGATTTCGGAGGTCGTCTCGGTCACCAAGGGGCTCAATCTGCCAGTCATGGTGACCACCTCGGATGTATACGCGCGCATGCTGGCCAGCCGTCGCATCGCCGACCGCGTTGTGGGCGAATTCAATCTTGTCGAACGCTACCAGTCACGCAACGCCGACGAGGCGTACTATGATCTGCTCGGGCGAAGCGACTTCCGGGTTACCGCCGAGGGATTGCTCCGTGTGGCCGTGGAAGACCGTGATCCGCAGATGGCCGCCGACATGGTCAATCTGTTTGTCGACGAGCTGGATCGGGTCAATCGCGACATAGCCAGCTCACGCGCACGCCAGAACCGCATCTTCATTGAGCAGAGGCTGAACCAGATCAAGGCAGAACTGGATTTGGCCCGGAGTGAGTTCCAGTCCTTCCAGGTTGAACACAAAGCCGTCGATTTCGACGAGCAGACCCGTCTGGCGATCGAGCAGGCGATCAATCTCAAGATCACGCTGGCCGAGATCGACATCAATCTGAAGATGCTTGAGAAAAAGCTCGGCCGGGATAACACCGAGCTTCAGGAGAGGCGTCAGCACCGACGGATTGTCGCCGGTCAGCTTGAGCAGCTTGAGAGGCAGAATGAAGACTCGTCCTTCTTTTCGCTACCGGTGGCCTCGATTCCCGCCCTCAAGGGAAAGTACGAGGAACTCTACAGCCGGGTGCGGGTCAACGAAGCTCTCTACGAGACAATGCTGGAACAGCTCGAGCAGGCCAAGATACAGGAGAACGAGGAACTCCCGACGATTACCGTCCTCGATCGAGCCGAGCCGCCCGAGATAAGAAGTCGCCCGCAAAGAACACTGATCGTGATAGGGGCATTTGGAGTATCTTTGATCATCGCCATACTCTTTGCTGCCTGGCTTGAATATCTCGTCCGGCTTCGCGAGAGCAGCCCCAACGACTACCGTCGGCTGATGCTTTTTCGTGACG
This sequence comes from Candidatus Zixiibacteriota bacterium, assembly GCA_023132995.1. Taxonomy (GTDB): domain Bacteria; phylum Zixibacteria; class MSB-5A5; order GN15; family FEB-12; genus JAJRTA01. The sequence goes on from JAGLXI010000009.1 coordinate 2,514, forward strand.
CCTTTCTGGGCTGGCTGCCGGGCTTGAAGAATACGGATAAACGCAAAACCGGAAACCGGGTACAAACATAGATGAAGAACCTGGCAATTGCAGGAATTGGAGCGTGGGGCAAGAATCTGCTCCGCAATTTTTACAGCCTTGCCGGCGATGAGCTGGTTCTGGCTTGCGACTCTGACGAGAAGCGGCTGGCCTACGTCCGGTCGAATTACTCCAGGCTTGAGACGACGGCCAGGTACGATGACATAATCAAGCGTGATGATATCGAAGCGGTTATCCTGGCCACGCCGCCGTCCAGTCACTTTGAGACAGCTATGGCAGCGATAAAGGCCGGCAAAGATGTCTTTGTGGAGAAGCCGCTGGTTCTCTCCGTTGCTGACGGCGAGAAGCTGGTGGAGGAAGCCGACAAGAACAACTGTATCCTGATGGTGGGACATATCATGGTGTACCACCAGGCCACGCTCTACCTGAAAAAGCAGATCGAGAGCGGCGAGTTAGGCAAGGTCTACTACCTCTATGCCAGCCGCGTGAATTTGGGCAAGGTACGAGATATCGAGAACGCCCTGTGGTCGTTCGCGCCGCATGACATCTCGATCATTCTGTACCTGCTTGACAATGACCCGGTGCGGGTCACCTCTACCGGCTCGGCTTACCTGCAACCCGGGATTGAGGATGTTGTTTTCACCACCCTTCACTTCGGCGATGGCACCATGGCCCACATCCATGTCAGCTGGCTGGATCCCCACAAGGATCGTAAGCTGGTGGTGGTCGGTTCAAAGAAGATGGCCGAGTTTGATGACGCGCAGCCGGCGGAGAAAATACGTCTCTACGACAAGGGCGTGAACACGCGACAGGATTATGAAACCTACGGCGAGTATTTGGCTATCCGGACGGGCGACATTGTCATTCCGCAGATCCGTTCTTCGGAGCCGCTGGCCGACGAGTGCCGTCACTTTTTGGAGTGTATTGAAAAACGGGAGCGCCCTCGATCCGACGGGGCCGAGGGGCTGAGAGTGCTGAGAGTCCTTGACGCCGCTCAACGGTCGCTCGAAGCCGGGGGCGCACCGGTCGGACTCTGAACAGGGCAGCTTCGGTTCCTTCGAACCTGCCGCGAAACCTGTGAGGCCAAGAGACATGTCCAGATCGATAATCGCCGATACGGCGTCAATTGGAGTACAGACCCGATTCGGTGAGTTCTGTGTGTTTGGAGAAAACGTGAGAATCGGCCGCGGCTGCGTCATCGGTCATCACGTCGTTATTCACGACGACACCGTTGTCAGCGACAACGTGCGTATCGACGATGGCGCCGTCATCGGCAAGAATCCCATGCGCGCGGCCAACTCCGCCGTCACCAAAGAGCAGGAACTTCCCCCCTGCACGATCGACGCCGACTGCATTATCGGCACCAACGTCGTTATATACCGTGGCTGTGAGATCGGCCGCAAGGTGCTTGTCGCAGACCTCGCTACCATCCGCGAGAACGTGTCGATCGGGCGCTTCACGATTGTCGGCCGGGGAGTGGCCGTGGAGAATTACTGCAAGATCGGCAAGTACGTGAAGTTGGAAACCAACGTGTACGTGACGGCCTATTCAGAAATAGAGGACCGGGTCTTTGTCGCTCCATGCGTGGCCACGTCAAACGACAACTACATCGGTCGCACCGAGGAACGGTTCAAGCACTTCAAGGGTATCACCATCAGGAAAGGTGCTCGCCTTGGAGTGCACGCCACTATCCTGCCGGGAATGACCATTAACGAGGA
>JAGLXI010000090.1 GCA_023132995.1 Candidatus Zixiibacteriota bacterium
TTGATCCCCGGCAGGCTGAAAGGCAAGTGGACTTCCTGCGGAAGATTGGGCTGATAGTTGTAATACTGTTGCAGAAAAGTCTCCAGCACGGTCTTATCGCTGTCGTCGACATCCGTCGCCAGTTGAAAATCCTGACGCCCGATCAGCACCCCCTCGCGAATCTGCATCACGACCGCCACGGCGTCCCTGCCTTCGCGCGCAAGAGAAATAATGTCGCGGTCCACCAGTTCGCCGACATCTACGTGCTGCTTGATCATGGTCGACTGAATGGCCTCAATCTGGTCGCGTTTCCGCGCCGCTTCCTCGTATTCCATGGCTTCCGATGCCACCTGCATCTTCTGACTCAGTTGCTCAATCAGTTTCTTCGATTTTCCAGAGAGAACCATAATCACGGAGTCTACCGACTCCCGGTACTCCTCTACCGATTGCAGACCCTCGCAGGGACCGCCGCAATGCTTGATATAGTAGTCGAGACAGACCTTCTGTTCCTTGCCGGAGGGATGGGGAATGGTGAGATTGCAGGTGCGAATGGTGAAAAGACGCATCAGCAAACCCACCGTTCTGCGCATCGCCTTGACGTTGGTGTAGGGGCCGAAGTACGTGGCACTGTCTTTCTCCAGGCGTCGCACTATCAGCACCCGCGGGAACGGTTCGGCGGTGGTGATCTTGATGTACGGAAAATGCTTGTCGTCCCTGAGGTCAACATTGTAGCGCGGTTTGTGTTCGTGGACCAGGTTGGCTTCGAGTATCAGAGCCTCCACCTCGCAGTCGGTCACCAGCAGTTCGACGTCAGCCGCGCGGCCAACCATGCGGAGCGTCTTGCGATCAAGGTTCTTCGATGACCTGAAATAGGTCCGCACCCGGTTCCTGAGATTTCTTGCCTTGCCGATGTATATGATTTTGCCGGCGGCGTCCTTGAACATGTACACCCCGGGAGAGGTGGGCAGGTTCTTCAGTTTCAACTCCAGTTGCGGAGTCATCAGGGCTGCCTCTCCCCAGCTCGATCCCCGACCAGAACGCGACGAGCGCCGACGAAACGCCTGCTCCAGTGCTTTTCATTCATACTGCTGATAATAACTCCCCGGGATGAGGACACATGGATGAACTGATCAAACCCGACATAAATGCCGACATGGGAAACCCCGCCGCTGCCGGAACGGAAGAACACCAGGTCGCCATAGCCGACCTGGCTGCGGGAAAGATGCCGCCCGCTCTGGAACTGCTGCAACACCATGCGAGGAATCAGCGTTCCGTCGAACTCCTTGAAGACCGCCCTGGTGAAGGCCGAGCAGTCGACGCCTTCCTCGTATTGCGACTTGCCGGCGTACGGCTTCCCCAGGTAGCTCTGCATGATACTACCGAGACGTATATAATCATTGGTGGTGTACCGAACGTTCTGCCGCATCTGCCCGGCCGGTTGTCCTTCGGCGTCGGCCCGGTAACGCGGATGCGGTGTGCATCCGGCCAGAAGAACGAGGGCGATCAACATCGCTATTTTCCTCAGCATCTTTCCCATCCTCGAACGGCTGATCATATCTATTGATCTAATATATTTGCCACGTCACCCTCCGGGCAACCAAAACAGCACCGGGGATGCGCGGAAATCAATAGCGGGCTGTTGAAAATATCAAGACAGAATTCAAGACAGTAGCTTTGTAACTTTATGGGTCATCTCTGAGCATGCGAGATTTCCTATAATTACCGGGTGGCTGTTGTTTATTTGTGGCCGGTGTACGTCCTGAGGCTAACACAAAAGATTCCGTGGGCGGCAGACACTCCCGTGTTCTGTGTCAAGACCATACACCCCCGGTCTGCCCCATCCGTCATCTCTGAGCGAAAGCCCGTAGAATAAAACCTGGATTCCGGGTCAAGCCCGGAGATGACAGAGAGGAACGGGAATGACATGTGGGGCGCAACGGGATTGACCCGCACGTTACAGCGGGAATGACCCATAGAGTGACGACGTCACTATCTTGCATTCTGTTCCGAGTTTTGGAACAGCCTTTTAGTGGTCAGATCAAGACATCTTTTTGCCAGCCCAGCTTGATCAGTTCTATCCGGTCCGGATCGCTGGTTCCCAAGCCGTACTTCTTGTCGGCGAAGGCGATGTGGTGCGCGACAGGCTTTATCGGTCGCTGCTCGCCAAAATAAGCTTGCCGCTTGGCCTGAAACAGGCGCAGGCCCACCGAGTCCAGGGCGACCGGATCGGTGCCGACCAGCAGCCCGTTGTAGGACCAGATATAAGTCTTGTCGAAGTGATGCGGACCGATGCCGTAGAACAGCGGCGTCAGCAGAACCAGTACATTCAGCCTTGTCTTGCCCTTCACGATCGGCAGGTGCCAGACGGCCCCGAGATCGGCGCATGAGTTGTCGTGGTACTTCCACGGTTCAGGCACAAACATGACATAGTTCTTGATCAGGCTGCCGACTCCCGACCAGGCGTGAGTCCGCATCGGCCGGGCATTGATCAGGGCCGTCGCCTTCTTGAAGAGAGGGTCATCCAGCACGCCGCGGTCGTCAATGCCGATGTTCTTTTCCGAAACGCCGGCGCTCATAACGCCGGACCTTATGGCCTGTTCGACCTCCGTCGTTGTCGGCAAGGGGCCCCATTCGTTGGATTTGATGCCGACGACATCGTCAGCCCGGATTATCTGCTTCCAGCAGGAGGAGGGATCCTCCTTGTCGAAAAGGGCGGTCATGGCTCGGTCGAGCATACTCTGAATGACCTCGCCGTTAATCTTGCCGTCGGGGCCGACAGCCTGTTTGTCACGGATCAACACTACTCTTGATTTGGCGGTTTGTGCGGGCAATCCCTGGCCTGTTACGGGTAGCCCCATCGCTACACCGATAGCCGCGCATCCGGCGCCCTTGATGAAATCACGGCGCGTAATGGTTGATTCTGTCATTGACTGAGCCCCGTCTGTTGAACGACATCTTTCAGGTGGTTGGCGCAGCTTTCCAGCAACTCGCTCGCACGCGCTTCAGTTGAGGCCTCGAGAACGACTATCACGTGCTCGGCCTGGAGTCTGACACCGACCCATTTGTCCGGTGCGATCTCGATTACTTCTCGGTCGTTCGATTCCGGGAGATAGCCGCTGACGAAGCTGCGATAGGCGCTGTTGGCGAGGTCGGTCGACTGATACTCCACGCAAAGCAGGCAGGTGGGGCCGGTTCCATACTCCGCAAGCACCGCCCGGGTATCGCGGCTCAAGTTCAGGATGTTCTGCTCGGCAAGGAAGTAGTGGAAGTTCAGGGAGGAGCTAAGGTGAAAGAACCGAATGCTCTCGGGATGAAGGTCGGCGGCGGGCAGGCAGCCGATCAACGCCGGGGGACCATCAGAGTCGGGAATCCTCTCGGCAATGCCTGTCGCAAGCGCGAAGACGGCCTCCCTGGTCGTGTCATTCGCTTCTTCGGCCAGGACACAGACAAAGAACCTCCCCTGCCAGAAACAGAGTAGACCGCCGCGAAACTCATACCCCTGTCCGATCCCGCTTGATTCATCTTCGCGGGAGTGGCTGAATACACCATAGGCATCTTCAGCCGATCCCATGTCAAAAATTTCGACGAGGATGTCCGGTGCGCTCTCCTTGACAAGCCGCCACACTTTCACCTGGCGGAAATCATAGGCGCGGTATACTTCACCAGCGCCGTCAATGTAATCGAAAATGGTCTCCCGGTCATAAGCGCCGACGGTATCTGAAACGGACCAGCCCATGATCCCTGTGGGTGCCGGGTGGTCTATGTCGCTCCGGGCTTTACCCATCTCACTTTTCCCGCAGGTGATAAGACATGCCGCGCCGACCAGAAGCGCAACAAGCGCAGCCGGCGCGTTTCGTATCGCAGGTCGGTTTCGCAACGACATTACCCCCGACAATTGAGTTCCCCGACACCATGGCTGTTTCCTCTCATTCACAAGATAGGCTACCTGGGCCTGTGGAGCAACGGTAAACTGCACCGTATCTGCCGCCGGAGACCCGCTTCTTACGGGACGGGAGCGACCGGGTGCTGGACGGCCGACCAGCAATGCCGATATTATAATGATAGGCGCCCCGACCGGGCAGCAGCGTGACGGAGGTTTCGGATTAGGGGACTGATCATGATGACATACTTCGAAGTGAAACAGAGACTGGGAATCCTGGGTAAGTTCAGGCGGCTCTATGCAGAGTATCTCACTTTCGTGAACCGTGAAGGGAACGTAGCGGCACAGATCGTTCGCGAGAAGATGGAACCCCTGACCAGCATTGCTGTGGATTCCCTCCGGCGGGTCGACTTGGGGGAGATGCTCACCAAGGATGCTCCGGCAAGGGGCGGAAGGAAGATCAGGATCAACCTCATCCGGGCTATATTCCGGGACCACATTATCCGCCACTACGTTCTGGACGAGCAGGCCCCGCTGAAGGTTCTGGACCAGGGGATTGTTCGATATCGCAGCCTGTTGTGGAAACAGACCGTACACCTTTTCAATCCCTTTTTCTGGCTGTATCATTACACCGGTTTCGTGGCTCGCCTGCCGTTGCTCCTGTTCCGCCACGCCGGGTATGATGTTGACGCTGCCGAGCGTTTGTACTCCATGCGTGTTTTCATCGTTCTCTTCCAGGTGGTCTTCTACTATGTGCTGCTCCGGTCACTGGGCGTTTTCGATTGGTTCTGGCGAAATCTACTCTGAACGCGCCACCTTCTCGCGCAACACGCATGGACACTACAAATTGACCGCTCCCGCCAGGGGCGGAAGCGTCAGCCGCTTATCTGTGAGTGCCGGCGGCTCTGATCAGTTCAGTCGAGGCAGGGGATCGGCAGGGGGCCGCCATTGAACATGTATTCCACCAGGATAACAAGGTCGCTAACATCGATGATCGAGGTACCATCGAGATTCGCTTCCTTGAAGCAGGCCGGCTCAGGCCCGTTGTTGAACATATAGTCCACGAGGTAAACCAGGTCGCTGATGGTTATCTGATCGTCCGGATCGGCGTCGATATTGCCTCGGTATCCGGAACAGCAACTGGCGCACAGCACCGACCCGTTCCGGGGGATGGGCTGGTAATCGAGAATGCTGCCGTAGTATATCGGCTGATATGACAGGTAGCCCTGCAGGTCAATCGACGTCAACTGCCCCAGTTCGGCCTCGGTCGGAGTCGAGAAAAACAGCCTGAGAACGGGGCCGGCCCCGGGAGACAACTCCGGGCCCAGTCCGCTGGTGGTGCTCAGCAGCTTGAACGTGGTCCTTCGGCTGATGGGACTATACTGAATCTGTGCAACGTATTCGAAATAGTCCGTGCGGCAGCCGGCAGTCGAGAACGAATCCAGTTTCAACTCCAGGTCACCACCGAACTGCACCGGAATCTTAATCTGGTCGACCGGGGCGGAGTTCCTCGCGTAGATGACGACTTCCAGCGTGGAATCCGGCACGACCATGTAGTTCTCGGTCGCGAGAGTGTCAGCGATGGCAATGATAAGACCGGATCTGACCATGGTGCGGGCTAACTCGTCTGCCTGAATTTGCAGAGAAACATCGTACCTTCCGGGGGCATCATAGATATGCGTGGGAGATTGGATGAACGCAGAGTCACCGTCGCCGAAATCGTAGGTCCAGTCGTCTACCGACAGGTCCGATGATCCCTCGAACTGAACATCGAGCGGCAGCCATCCAATGGTGGTATCAGCGGTAAAGACTATTCCCCGGTCGGGAATGATCCCGGTCAGCATCATCTGGTCGCCGGGAGAGCAACCTTCCCAGGGGCAGTACGGTTCGTCAATCGTGTACCAGGTAGTGTGGCTGCTGTTCCATCCGTAGTTAAAGTGGAACTGGTTGAGGCCGTCCATGGTCCGGTATCCGTCCAGTACTATGGCGTGGTAAGTGATGGCGTACGAAATCGGCCGGCCCTTGTCGATCTCCCCACGGCACATGTCGAACCATTCCCACTGCTCGTGGCCCGGTCGGTCGGTCCGAACTACCGAATCCATGTACCGAAAGTACGTAGCATACACCCACTCGCCCATGTGAAGATAAGCTCCCGAACCACAGCGCCCGTACATCATATGGTAGGCAACGCCGACCTCGTAACAAAGATTGGCCGTAGCTTCCTGCTGCTCCATGGGGGAGCCGGTAGTTACCACGTCCGGAATATTGGGCCAGTCATACGAATCGTTGCAGTCGACACTCAGGTACATCCCGGGTGTGCTGCCGCCGCAGGAGTTGTCGCCGTTCCACCAGTAGAGCGGAATGCCGTCTCCGAAGGGAGGCCACTCGTGATAGTCCATGATCATAGCCGCCGCCGTAGCCACGCAACCCACAACCGTCTGGCCGCCATCCCCTGGGGGACAGTACATCTTGTAAGGATCGCTCTGGTGCCAGGAGGCGGTAAGCAGCGGGCCGACTTCCACCAGGGAACCCCTGCTGCCCTGGGCAAGGTAGGTGTCGAACGTTTCCCGGCTGACTGCGTAGCGATCCCATTGCGCCCGATACTCAGTGCCGAAAGGTATCTCACCCCTCGTCGGCTGGGTGGCGTCAATGCTCCCATACAGCTCCGTGAAGACCCTCACACCATCGAGGAGGATCTCCCGGAACAGCGCTGCCGGTCCGTTCTCCTCGGTAATGTCAAGATTGTAGTCTTCCGAACTGGCTTTCACCGGAGGCAACTCCTTAAGTACCGGCACCACCACGTAACCCTAGGGTTCGACGGAATAGAACCAGCCCACCAGTGTATCGTGCGTGATGATCTCCTGCGCCCCGGCGACGTAAGGCGAGGAATCACCCGACCAGCTACCTTTCTGGTAGACAATGTTTGATATCCAGTTCTCGCAAACCAGATCCGCCTCGGCTCTAACAGCCCGTTCGGCGTTGATCGCCGGAGTTATCATAACAAAAGCTACCAGAAGCACTGTCAGAATTCGTGTAAGCAACATGGTGTAACGCATGATCGGTTCCAATCTTCTACGGGCTGTTGTTAATCCGCCAAAGCATTGCGTGTTAGCTGCTTCGTTCGGTCAGTGCAAATATACGCGTTTTTGCTGATTTGGCAATTGTTTTCCACCGTCCGGGGCAGAGGACTCCCTTGCCGGTCCGCTCGTTATTTAAGCTTGCGGCAGGGGCCGGAGAAGTCCAAACTGAGGCCGGTAAGTGCGAGAGAAGAACGGCGACAGGGCTGTTTAGCCACGAATACAGGTGCCGAACCATTGAACCGTGTCTCGAAAACAACGGAACTCGTTCTGCGCAATATCGAGGAGTTCCGCAGGCATTCACTTCTGGTCGTGGACCCCCCTGACAGTCATTCGGTCACCCGGTTGCGTGCCGAGTGTGCTGGGTGTCGCCCTGCGTTTCTGCATCGTGACTACGGCGTCTATAAAGAGAGCCTGACCGCGAGCGATGATGCCACCTCGGCCACATTCGATATCGGGTTCTCCTGGCCGCCACAGGGCTACGACTCCGTGCTGATATATCTGCCCAAGGGTAAGGAGTCGCTGGACATGACCCTGGGTCTGCTGGCGGCGTCGGCGCGAAACGACGTCGAGGTCTACCTGGTCGGCACCAACAGGGCGGGAATACGGTCGAGCGCGGCCGTTTTGAGCCGGTGGTTGGAGGAGGCGACAAAATTGGATTCGGCTCGCCACGGGGCTATGTTCAAAGCTCGGTGCTTTGCTCACGAGACAGGCGCAGCCTCGCCGCAGGACTGGGAGCAGATCTGGTCCACTTCGCCCAGAGGAATCCAACTGACGGCGGTAAGTCTGCCTGGTGTGTTCAGTCATGGGCGTCTGGATGCGGGCACCGCCTATCTGCTTGAGCATGCACGGTTGCCTGCGAGTGGTCGCATCCTCGATATGGGCTGCGGGTCCGGTATTGTCGGGGCCTATGCGGCGGCCGCCTGTCCCGAGAGTGAAGTTGAGATGGTGGACACGAGCGCATTGGCCATAGCCTCGACACGGCGCACCATCGAAGCCAACGGCCTCAAGAATGCCCGTTGTTATGCCTCGCATTCGTTCGGCAACGTTTCCGGGAAATTCGACCTGATTATTTCCAACCCTCCCTTTCATTCGGGAACCGATACCGACTATCGACCTACAGCGCAGTTCATCAGCGAGTCGGCACGCTACCTGGCACCGGGCGGGTCGCTGCAACTGGTGGCCAATCGATTCCTGCCGTATCAGTTTATCCTCAGGGACTGGTTCTCCAGGGTTGAGGTTCTCTTCGAAAATCGCCGTTATCGAGTGTATCGAGCAATGGAACCGACACAGCGACTACAAGGCTCCAGGGTACAACCACGGAACAGAAGGGGTGGTGCGCGATAATTCTGCCAGTGTACCAGGCATTCGGCAGGCAATCCACTCGAACCGACCTCAGAAAACCGGGTTCCTGAGAGTTTCGTCAATGAATACGACCGGTCTGGCGCGAGCTACATGCTCAAAATAAGATTTCTCAGATCAAAACCACCACCCTTCAGCAACACTGGTTTGATGCAACTCGCAGCCGCGTATTGCGCTCCCCGTCAACATCGTTGCTTTTGGACGGGCTGTTGCCGTATATTCTCTCTCGATGATGACCTGTGCTATCATAGTGGCTGCCGGTAGCGCCTCCCGTTTCGGTGGCGGCGTGCCCAAGCAGTTGCGAGAGGTCTGCGGCCGACCGTTGCTTTCCTGGACAGTCAGTCGCTTCGAGGCAGCCGCAAGGATCGATCACATTGTGGTCGTTGTGGCCGAGGAACACCTTCTCTACGTCAGCCAGAAGGTGATTGACCCGTACGCTTTTGCGAAAGTGACAAAGATTCTGATCGGCGGCCAGACGCGATCCGAATCGGTGCTGAAAGGGCTCAAAGCACTGCCGCTGTCGACCAGCCACGTCGCCATTCATGATGGCGTTCGCCCCCTGGTCAGGCCGGATGACATTGACCGCGTTGTCGAAACGGCTATCGAAGAGAGAGCGGCAATGCTGGCCGTGCCCGCCACCGACACCGTCAAGCGAGTTGAGGGCGGGTTCGTATTGGCCACCCTCGACCGCGACCGGCTGCATCTGGCGCAGACACCGCAGGCGTTCCAGTACGATCTAATTGTTGAAGCTTATCGGCAGGCAGCCGAGGCGAACGATCCTGCGATTTTCACCGACGATGCCTCACTAATCGAAGCTAAGGGCTTCAAAGTCAGGGTGGTGGAACCGTCCGGCCCGAATATAAAAGTCACGACGCCTGATGACCTGGTCCTGGTGGAAGCGCTGCTTCGGAGGGAGAGCGATGGCATCTCTTAGGATCGGACATGGTTTCGACGTCCATCGGCTTGTAGCCGGACGTCGGCTCGTTATCGGGGGCGTGGAGTTGCCGTTCGACAAGGGTCTTGAGGGACACAGCGATGCGGACGTGCTGGTTCACGCCGTCATGGATGCGCTGTTGGGCGCAGCCGGTCTGGGCGATATCGGCCAACATTTCCCGCCCACAGACCCGGCCCTCAAGGATGCCGATTCACTGCTGCTCCTTGAGCAAGTGGGCCAAAAAATAGAGAAGGCCGGATACGGCCGGATCGGCAATATCGACTGTACTGTCATGGCCGAACAACCCCGGCTCGCGCCATACGTCCCGGAAATGAAAACGAGAATGGCGGCGGCCCTGGCAGTGGATACATCGCGCCTGAACATCAAGTGTACCACGACCGAAACGCTGGGGTTCGTGGGGCGCGGGGAAGGCATCGCTGCCTCCGCCGTTTGCATGATCAGCAGCAATGAGTGACAGCCCGCAACAGATCGACCAACTCCTGGATTACGTCTTCACCTTTGGTCCCTTCTGGGTCTACCTGGTGCTGTTCGCCGCGTGTTTTGTTGAGAACCTCTTCCCCCCGTTCCCCGGCGATACGTTCATCGTTCTTGCCGGTGGCCTCGTGGCCATCGACCGCCTTGATCTGTGGGCAACCTCTGCAGTTATTGTCGTCGGCGGTTTGTCCTCGGTCATGCTGTTATACTGGCTGGGACGAAGCCGCGGCCGGGAGTATTTCATTCGAAAGGACTTCAAATACTTCTCGGCGGCCGACATCCGACAGATTGAACAACGTTTCAATCGCTGGGGCGGGCTGATCCTGATCGCCTCCCGTTTCGTGGTCGGTATGCGCGTAGCTCTGGCGATTGGGGCCGGCATTGGGTGTTACTCGCCCGGCAGGATGCTCGTATACTCGACAGTCTCCTATTTCCTCTTCGCGGGTCTGTTGATGTACTTAGGCGCCAAAGTGGTTGAGAATCTCGACCTCATTGCGTATTATTTCAATACCTACAACTGGATCGCCTGGCCTATCGTGATCGCTATTGTGCTCCTTTTGATAGGACGCAAGTTGCGGGCGGTCAGAAAGAAAGAGAGAGCTTGAAGATTCTACTGTTGGCAGGTGGCGGCTCCGGCGAGCGCGAAGTGTCACTGACTTCCGGCAAGGCTGTATGTGACGCCCTGCTACGCCTCGGTCACACCGTGCGCGCTATCGATCCCGCCACTGGTAAATCGCTATTGGGAGACGACAGTATCTTTGCCGCTTTCCCCTTGGACACAAACGCAGCCAACTCGCAGGAACTTGTGCCACTCACTCTTGCCGGTGCTTTGGAGTCGCCCGATCTGCACAATCTCGATATCGTTTTCGTGGTTCTGCATGGCGGCGCCGGGGAGAACGGATCGATCCAGAATCTGCTGGAACTGTCCGGTATGAAATTCACCGGGTCCGACATGACGGCGTCGGCGGTGGCTATGGACAAGGCCATCTCCAAACGGCTCTTCGAGTCGCAGGGGATCCTCACGCCCGACTGGGCGCTGTATCGCCTGCCCACGGGCCGCATCGACGACGCGCTGTGCCGCAAGATCACCGACCAGTTCAGTTTCCCGATAATCGTCAAACCGAACGACAGCGGCTCTACAATCGGGCTGTCAAAAGTGGACTCGGCAGACGATCTTCCCGCCGCACTTAAGAAGGCGCTCGCGCATACGTCCAATATACTTGTTGAAACATACATAACAGGGCGTGAGGTCACCGTTTCGGTTCTTGACGGCCGGGCGTTCCCGGTGGTGGAGATCAAGCCCGCCAATGAACTCTATGACTACGAGGCTAAATACACCGAAGGCAAGTCCGAGTACATTGTCCCTGCCAAAATTCCCGCCGCCACCGCCACGCAACTCCAAGAAACCGCCGGCAGGGTTTTCGACATAATCGGCGCCTCGGGACTGGCCAGAGTGGATTTCATTCTCGCCGAGGACGACCGGTTCTACTGCCTGGAATTGAACACAGTACCGGGGATGACCAATCTCTCACTGGCGCCCATGGCCGCCAAGGCCGCGGGAATAGAGTTCGACCGGCTCATGAACATGGTTATCGACTCCGGAATGCGGCGGCCGATCCGCACCTGACGCCGCGACCCGCGATGGACAAGCTCAATCCGAAAGCAGTCATATTCGACCTGGGGTCAACCCTGATTGAGTATCCCTCGACCATCTGGGAAGATGTCATGGTCGAGTGCGTGGCCGGCGTCCGGGAGTACCTGCTGCGAGAAGGATACAACCTCCCCGAGGCGGGCGAGTTTCACAAGGCATTCGTCGATCTCAGGGACGAATACCGGAAAGTGGCCGAGGAAACTCTGGTAGAATGGACAGTGCTGCAGGCGTTCCGGAAGCTGCTGCAGGGTCTTGGAATCGCCGCCCCTGACGAACTGTTGGACAGCGTCTTCGACGCCTATTACGGAGCGCTGAAGCCGTACATCTACATCTACGATGACACTGTCGAGTGTCTCAGGCGGATTAGGTCACGCTACGGCACATTGGGCCTGATCTCGAACACCATCTTTCCGGAGAAGGCTCACCGCGACGAACTCATCCGGTTCGATGCCGAGCCGTTCTTTGACTTCATGGTTTTCAGTTCCACCTTTGGATTGCGCAAACCCCATCCGGATATATTCTACAAAGCAGCCAACATCGCCGGCATGGCCACAGCCGAGTGTGTCTACATCGGCGACCGCTACGTTGAGGACATCACCGGCCCGGAGGCTGTCGGTATGCCGGCTGTCCTCAAGAGGTCCGATGGGCGCGAGTATCCCGATTCCATGCCCTCCGACATGCGGCAGGTTTCGTCGTTATCGGAACTGACCGAGCATTTTGACTTCTAACCCGGCAGACCGGCGTTGCCGGTTCTTTTCGTGGGCGGCAGCCTCCCCTCGTCTGCCCCGACTCTGGTTGTGTGTCCAAATCACTGGAGTACCTAAGTGTCAGGCCCACAGGGGGCCTGACCTGACAAAGAGGGCATCAACATTTTGAGTAGACTTGGGCCGGTGCACATCGTATAATACAAACTTGAGTTGAAAAGAGTGGAACGCGAGAACATACCATATAGCACAGCGTGGAGATAGAAATGGACAGGACAGAACTTCTACTAAAAGAGTTGACCGAAGCCAATGGCGTTTCCGGTCACGAGGAGGATGTTCGCAAAATCATGGCCCGAGAGCTTGAGGGCATGGTTGATGACATCGTGTACGACAAACTGGGTTCCATGGCGGGAGTGAAGAAAGGCGCCACCGACAGACCGCGGATTCTGATCGAGGGCCACATGGACGAGGTCGGTTTCATGGTCAAGGAGATCACCGACGAGGGGTTTATCAAGTTCCTGCCGCTGGGTGGCTGGTGGCCGCACGTGGCGTTGGGACAGCGGATGCGCGTCATCACGGCGAAGGGACCGGTTGTCGGCGTTACCGGATCGAAACCGCCGCATCTGTTGGAGCAGAAAGAACGCGAGAAGGTGCTCAAGATCGAGGACATGTTTCTGGATGTCGGCACGCAGGAGAAGTTCAACGTCGAGAAGAAGCTCGGTATCCGTATTGGTGATCCCATCGTCCCGGAAAGCGTGTTTACAATTCTCGGAAACCGCAAGCAGTATCTTTCCAAGGCGTTCGACAATCGTATGGGCTGCGCAGTGGCGCTCGATGTCGTCCGCAAGTTCCAGAGAGTGAAACATCCCAATACCATATACGGCGGGGCATCTTCGCAGGAAGAAGTCGGCCTGCGGGGCGCTCAGACTCTCGCCCACCTGGTTGACCCTGATGTCTGCTTCTGTGTCGATGTCGGCGTCGCCCAGGATGTCCCCCCGGACGGCTTCAAGAAGGTGGAGAGACTCGGAAACGGGCCGTCCATCCTGATATACGACGCCATGATGCTTCCCAATGTCCGTCTGCGCGACCTGATCCTGAAGACGGCCCAGGAGAAGAAAATACCGTTCCACCTGACCTACATGGCCAGGGGGGCCGGTGACGGCGGACGCATCCACATGACGCGCATAGGTGTGCCGACGATCTACCTGGGCGCTCCGGTGAGATACATCCACGCCCATAATGGAATTATGAACCGAACCGATTATGACAATACGGTCAGACTCATCTTCGAGGTGATCAAGAAGCTCGACACCAGGACGGTGAAGTCGTTTACGGAGGCATAGAAAAGATGGCGCTCAGGTTTAAGAACAGTCTCACGCGCACAAAAGAGGATTTCCATCCGATAGAACCCGGAAAAGTGCGCCTGTATACGTGCGGACCCACCGTTTACGACTTTGCGCACATAGGCAATTTCCGTACTTACATATTCGAGGACCTGCTGCGGCGATATCTGAAATACAAGGACTACCAGGTCACTCATGTAATGAACCTGACCGATGTCGATGACAAGACCATCCGCGATTCCCGCGCCGCGGGGGTCTCGTTGAAGCAGCATACCCAACCGCTCATCAAGGCGTTCTTCGAGGACCTTGATGCTCTTGGGATCGAGCGGGCCGAGCACTACCCCGCCGCTACAGACCATATTCCTGAAATGGTGGCTATGATCAAACAGCTTCAGGACAACGGACTCGCCTATGAAATAGACGGCAACTACTATTTCAAAATATCCGCCTTTCCCGACTATGGCAAGCTGGCTAATCTCGATCTGACCGAGTTAAAGGCCGGAGCGCGCGTGGCCACCGACGAGTATGAGAAGGACTCGGTATCGGATTTCGCCTTGTGGAAAGCCTGGGATGAGGATGACGGCGATATCTACTGGGAGACGGAACTGGGTAAGGGTCGCCCCGGCTGGCACATCGAGTGCTCGGCCATGTCCATGAAACACCTGGGCGAGACCATTGACGCCCACTCCGGCGGACACGACAACATCTTCCCTCACCACGAGAACGAGATCGCTCAGAGCGAGGGGGCCACGGGGAAGAGGTTCGTCCGCCACTGGATCCACTGCGGCTACCTGCTCGTGGACGGGGAGAAGATGTCCAAGTCCAAGGGCAACTACTTTCGCCTGCGCGACGTGCTCCAGCGGGGTTACAACCCCCTGGCCATCCGGCTGCTCCTGCTCTCGACCCATTACCGCAAACCGCTCAACTTCACCTTCGAGGGGTTGAAAGGCGCTGAAAAGAACCTCAAACAGTTGCAAGCCTTCTTGAGGCGGCTGGAGAGGGAGAGGACAACCGTTGCTGAGGGCCCCAAGTCACTTGGGATAGGCATGGGCGGCGCAGGGGTGGCTATCAATCAGGCCAAAGATGAGTTTGCCAAGGCGCTCACCGAGGACCTCAATATCGCCAAAGCCCTGGCTGCCATTTTCGAGATGACTCGAGTTGTTAATACGATGCTCGACGATGGGATGGTTCTTCAGGAAGAGATGGAGCAGGCTTCCGAGGCGCTTTTGGGGTTCGACCACGTGCTGGGGCTGAAACTCGACGAGGTGAGGGAGGGGGAAGGTGTTGACGCCGCGTTCGTCGAGACCAAACTCGCCGAGCGCGCCAAGGCGAAGAAGGCGAAGGATTACGCCCGGGCCGACGCGATACGCGACGAGCTGGCCGCGCTGGGCGTCATCGTCGAGGACACCCCCCAGGGGACGAAGTGGTTCTACGCTAAGTAGATTAAGGGGGGCATAAGCTGTTTGTTGGTGGCTGGTAACGGCGTGTATTTGTTGTAGCTGCGTCGGTTGTGGGTATGTTAACGTAGGGGCGGGTCTGGTGACCCTCCCGCGGGCGGTCACGGAGGGCCGCTCCTAGGTTTACCCCCTCACCCTAACCCGTGGGCGACTGCTCCTCCCCAGAGGG
>JAGLXI010000091.1 GCA_023132995.1 Candidatus Zixiibacteriota bacterium
ATATCGTCCTTGAGACGGCCATTTCGTTTGCTACCGCGGCGGTTGGCGATACTATCGTAGTGCCGACTCTCAATGGTCAGGCCAAGCTAAAAATCCCAGCCGGCACACAGTCCGGGAAGGTGTTGAAACTGCGCGGCATGGGCATTGAGCACTTGCACCACCGGGGCAAAGGCGATCAGTTGGTGCGCGTGATGGTCTGGGTGCCCACCAAGCTCTCCGTCAATGACAAGCGGATTCTCGAAGAGTTGGCCCGCTCCGAATCGTTTGAGCCGCCCGCGGCCGACAAATCGTTCTTCGAGAAACTCAGAGAGACACTGGGAGTATGAGCGAGGGACACCCAACGGCTTATGACGAGGTCAGATTAGAGGTCCCGCGGCACCTGGCCGATGCTGTTTGCAATTTTATAATCGACAACATCTGTTCCGGACTTGTTCTCGAGGAAGAAGACGACTCAGTGACGACCGGCATCAGGTTCTATGTATCCGGTGAGTCGGACAAACACCGGCGTTCGCTTGACCGCTACCTGGCCCAACTGGTCGATGAATCAATGCCCGCTCCGCCGGTGATCACGTCACGGGCCCTTCGGGATGTCGAGTGGGAAAAGCAGTACCGCGCGGCGGTCAAACCGATCCGCGTGACCGATGACATAGTAATTCGGCCACCCTGGGATGACGGCGCTCCTGAAGCCGAGCATGAGATTATCATCGAACCGAAGATGGCTTTCGGTACTGGCAGGCATGAGACAACGCGTTCCTGTCTTCAGGCGATCGGGCGCGAATTCCGCAGCGGTCGGCGCTTTCTGGATATTGGTTGTGGATCAGGTATACTGTCGATTCTCGCCGGCCGGATGGGTGCGAGTTATATCAAGGCGGTCGACAATGATATGGTGGCGGTGGAGAATTGCCGGGAGAACTTCGCCCTGAACAAAATCACGACCCCGCACGACATCCTGCTGGGGTCGATTGAACAATGCCGGGATGATATACCCTACGGCCTTGTCTGCGCCAACATCATCAGGGAGACGATTCTGGAATTGCTGGGCAGCCTGTGTGAGCTGACCGACACCGGTGGCACGCTGGTCTTGTCCGGGTTTATAGATCGTGACGAAACCGAGGTTACAAAGCGGCTGATTGAGGCCGGCATGCCGCGCTTCAGTCTGCTACGCAACGACGAATGGTTGACTTATGCTGTCTCCAAAGAATGAAAAGGCGAGACAACCTGTTTTCTATGCGCCCCCGGGCCACAGGAGCGGTGATCTGATCGAACTGCCGCGGAGTGAGAGCCATCATGCCCTGAAAGTAATGCGCGTAAAGCGTGGCGAGATAGTCGTTGTTGTCGACGGTTGCGGTGTGGCGTATCGGGGTGAAATCAGCGGGATCGTCGTGAGGGAAACAGTGCAGGTGCGAATTCATGCTGAACTTCGCAACTTCGGAGAGCCGCTTGTCAGGCTTCAACTGGCTGCCGGTCTGTCGAGTGTATCCAAGTTCGACAGCCTCGTGCAAAAGGGAACGGAGTTGGGAGTGACGCGCTTTGTCCCGCTGATTTGTCGGACTGCGAAAGTGAAGCTGGATGATCCCAAGAAGGCCGCAGCCAGGGTCAGACGACTTCAAAAGGTGGCCTTAGCGGCGATCAAACAGTGCCGAAGGTCGCTCCTCCCGGAAATCACGCTGCCGATGACCTTTGATGATTTGCTGCTGGAAACCGATGCGGACAGTGTCAATGTGATATTCCACCCTTCGACAACCGGGACTGGGCTTCAGGATGTTCTGGTCGGTACTAAGGCGAAACGGGTGTCGATCCTGGTCGGCCCGGAGTCAGGCTTCACGAGCGATGAGGAGGAGGCGGCAGTTGAGGCCGGATACCGGACGGTGTCGTTGGGGCCGCGGATCCTTCGCACCGAGACGGCCGGGCCGGTCGCTTGCGCTCTGGTGATGAGCCTGTTGGGGGAGTTGAGATAATCGATCGGTGTTCCGATAACCTGTATTGTGATGGATACTATCGTTGTGATATGGGTGGGGTTCCTGGGACTGGTGGTCGGCTCCTTTCTGAACGTGGCAATCTACCGTCTGCCGCGCAAGATTCGGTTTGTCACTGGCCGGTCGCGATGTCCCGACTGTGGCGAACAGTTGAAGTGGTATCACAATGTCCCTCTCGTCAGTTACCTGGTGTTAGGGGGGCGATGCGCCTTCTGCTCAGGCCGGATTTCTCTGCGGTATCCGTTGGTGGAACTCATCAACGGAGTGTTCTATGTTTACTTCTTCCGCGAATCAGGCCCCAGCTTCCAGTTCGTAGCCCACGCTTTCCTGGCCTCAGCCCTGATCGTCGTTTTTCTGATTGACCTCGAACACCGCCTTATTCCCGATGCTGTCACTCTGCCCGGGATGGCAGCGGCGCTGGTCTTATCTCTTTCTTCTGACGGCATCGGCATAGTTGCGGCGGCCATCGGTCTGCTTGTCGGTGGCGGGGCGTTGTATCTGCTCGCCCTACTGGGAGACTGGCTGTTCAAGAAGGAATCAATGGGAGGTGGTGATATAAAGATGGCTGCCATGTTGGGCGCCTTTCTGGGTTGGCAGAAGGTCCTGCTGATCTTTGTTGCTTCGGCGGTGATCGGGCTGGTCGTTTCGCTGGTGCTCATGATGTTTTCGGAAAAATTGAGGCAGGAGAGACTGGTACCTTTCGGCCCGTTTTTAGCCACGGCCGCTATGGCGGCTGTCTTTTTCGGCGATCAGGTCATCGATTTCTACCTGAGGCACGTTGTCGGTCTGCCATAAGCTGTCGGACGGTCAACTCTCCAGGCATCCCTCCGATAAGTCTTATATAGCAATGAAAAAGCCGGTAAAGAAATTCGAATCCGAAGTGCACTTGGGCCTTCTGGCCATCATGTTTGTGCTACTGCTGCTCAACGTGGCGTCGAACTACGTTGTGCATAAAGCCCGCTTGTCCGAGAGGGAGAGGGTGTTTGGTAACCTCAACGCAGCCGCTCTGGCCGCGACCCGAACGCTCCAGCACAGCCGGTCACCGGTGCTTTTGGAGACCCAGGCAGCCGAACTGCGAAGGCAGTATGACCTCCGTCGCATTCTGCACCTTCACTCAGCGTCCACAACGCCGACGGCCGCCCAACTGTCTGCATGTCTTGGCGCTTCCACCGATGGAAACTCCGGCGATTTTGCAGACGTGGCCGACAGACTTGCAGCATCGGGCTATCGCCAACTGACACGCGGCGCGAACGACGAATACTTCCTGATGTATCCCGTGCCGGGCAAGTCGCGCACGGGACTCTTGATACTCTCGCGCGACGAGTCCCTGTTAGGGTATCTTGACGATGCCGGTCGCTTGATTCTGATCGCCAGCGTTGTTTCAGTATTGGTGATTTTTGGAATATACTTAGTGTTGTTGCGTTTCATTCTCTCACCGTTCAGGAAAATCAGGCGGGAAGCCCTCCAGGCGGGAAGGCCGGTTGCGCACTATCAGGACGATGTCGAAGCTGTCGTCGATGAATACCGAAACGTCATCGCCGAACTGCAGGAAAAGGAATCCGAGTTGCTCAGACTGAATCGAGAAGTCTCGCGAAGAGCAGACACGCTGCACATTTTCAACCAATACCTTCTCAAGTCTATGAACTCCGGTATTGTCACGGTCGACCCGGATGGGAACATATTATCCGTGAATCAGGCCGCAGGCACGATACTGGCGGTCGACCCGGAGGCGTGTGTCGGTGAGCATTATTGGTATCTGCTTAAAGGGAGCGCCGAACTCATTGACGCCCTGAGCCGGGCCCTCGACTGCGGGAATCTCCTGGCGTATCGTGAGATCGATTTTGAGAGCGAGTGCGGGACGATGCTGAAGCTCGGTGTTTCCGTCTCGCCTGTCAGCGACCATGCCCAGGAAGCCATTGGCGTATCAGTCCTGATAACCGACCTGACCGAAATGGCCCGTCTCAGGTCCGAACTGGAGGCCAAGAACCGGCTGGCGGCATTGGGCGAGATGGCTGGAGGTCTGGCCCATCAACTGAGGAACTCGCTGGGAGCGATCACTGGTTATGCGACCCTGGCCGGAAAGAGACTCCTCGCCGGCAATCCGGACAGCGACAGCATTGCCGCCCTGGCACAGGAGACTAAGGAAGCGGAGCTATTGATCAAACGTTTCCTGCATTTCGCCCGGCCCCTTGAACTGCGCCGAGAGTCACTAAACCCCGGCGATTTCATCTCCGATGTGCTGGAATCCTTTCGAGTCCGACCTGACTGTCACCACCTTCGATTTGTCGCCCGGACCGCCAGTGTGGAGATGATCGAGGTCGATCCCCTGCTTTTCAAGCAAGCCCTGGCCAACCTGGTTGAGAATGCCGTCAATGCCAGTCGGCATGAGGGTGATTGCGTGGAAGTCAGCGTGCAGGCAGAGGGCGGGTCAGTTCTGATCGCAGTCAGGGATTCCGGTTGCGGCATTCCCGCCGAGAATCTGGAGAGGGTCTTTACGCCGTTTTTCTCATCGCGGCCATCCGGCAGCGGACTGGGTTTGCCACTGGCGGTCAAGATCATCGGCCTTCACGGCGGCAGCGTCAACGTTCGGTCAGAACCGGATCGGGGAACGACTTTCACGATAACCTTGCCCCAGCTCAGGCAGGAACATGACGGAGAGTCGGAATGGCCACTCACGCGCTTCACGCGGGAACACTATTCGCATAAATAGTATGATCCGTTTTCAGGGCTGAACTCATCAATCCCCCGCCGCCGACGTGATAATATGGCAGAAAATGCTTGGGCGCGCAGGAATAGTCGCTATATTTGGGGCCGGTTAAGATAGGAGGAAAGATGTATTCACCGTCCGATTTCAGGAAAGGCCTGCGGATTATCGTCGACGATCAGCCGTACTACGTTGTCGACTACCAGCATTTCAAGATGGGGCGAGGCAAAGCCAACATCCGCACCAAACTTAAGCATATCAAGACCGGGTCCGTGGTTGAGAAAGTTTTCTCGGCCAACGATTCCTTCAAGCCGCCGAACATGGAAGAGAAGAAAATGCAGTACCTCTACGAGAACACCGGCGAGTTTGCCTTCATGGATTCTCAAACCTATGAGCAAATATCCATACCGGTGGAGAGTCTGGGCGACGCTAAGTGGTACCTGATTGAAAACGAAGAGTACAAAGTGCTGTTTCTCGACGGTGAAGCTATTTCCGTAGACCTGTCTCCCTCGGTGGTTCTCGTGGTTACCGAGACCGAACCGGGTGTCAAGGGTGATACGGTGTCCAATGTCACCAAGCCGGCTAAGCTGCAGACCGGCCTTTCCGTCAAGGTGCCCATGTTTGTCAAGGTGGGAGACAAGGTCAAGGTGGACACGCGCACCGGAGAATACATCGAACGGGCCAACTGACTTATGCTCGCCAAGCGTTCCGTGATCGGGGTCGACGAGTCGGGCAAGGGTGATTTCTTCGGCCCGCTGGTTGTGGCTGCCTTCCTTGCCTCAGACGGTGACAGGGAGCGTCTTGAGGACTACGGTGTGCGCGACGGCAAACTGATCTCCGCCAAGAGGATTCTCCAGATCGACGCCCGGCTGCGCGAGCTTTTTCCCCATTTCGTGCTTATCATAGACCCCGCCTCCTACAACACGACCTACAGCAACGTCAGGAACTTGAACAAGCTGCTGGCGGAAGGCCACGCCCGCGTGATAGACGCCGTGCTGAGCGATCACCACGCCGAGTTAGTTGTTTCCGACAAGTTCGGCAAGGCCGAGCTGGTGGAAAATGCGCTTGCATCGCGCAGGCGCGCCGTTCCCCTGAAACAACTGGTGCGCGGTGAAAGGATCGTCCAGGTAGCGGCGGCTTCGATACTGGCGCGGGCGGCTTTCATACGGGCCATGAACGATCTGTCCGAGAAATACGGGTTCGAGATTCCCCGTGGTGCCGCTCCTAAGGTGGACGAGGCCGGTCGGGAGATCGTCAGGCGGTACGGTGTCGAGGAACTCCCCGGCATATCCAAAATCCATTTCAAGAACTACCAGCGGGTTGTCAACCCGGTTTTGTTTTCCGGATAAGTAGAGCATAGAAGCCGGCCGGCGACTCTTTGACTGGCTGCTCCAAAACGCGGAACAGAATACAAAACAGTGACTTCGTCACTCTATGGGTCATTCCCACTCCTTTATCATTCCCGCCCATGCGATTATTCCAGCCCACGCGATCACCTTCGTCATTCCGGGCTTGACCCGGAATCCAGTTTCCAGGGCAGGTCTGTCCGCAGACCTGCCACAATCGGCATGTTTGAAGACAAACCTGCCCTGAAACTTTTTCAACAAGCCCGGACATGAGCAGGGGCCAAAACTCGCCAGGAGCAGGCTCTCTCGACGAAAATCGGCAGACCGATGCCTGAACCACCGGCAACCCGGAAAAGCCCCACCAATCGGCTACGGACAGGCCTGTCTATGGGAGCTCTCCGGTGGTTAAGCCGCCCCGCAGGTTGTGCCGATAATCCTAAGAATAGAAGTAGAATAGCTTTTCAGGAGGTGGTAGATGATATTTCCAATGGCCGACCTGGTTGTTACCCTTCTTTTGCTGTGTGCTCTCGTCCTGATCGCGAGGTTCAAGGATCAGATTCGGGCTGATGACACAGAGAGCTACCGATACATATCCGGCGGACTGGCGATCCTGGCTCTGGTTGCGCTCTCGCGAGTGTACAGCGCCCTGGGCGTTTTTGATCAGGTCGCGTTTGTATCCGATCCCCTATTTTACCGCCTTCTCTCCTGGATCGGTATTATCACCGGTGCGACCTTTCTGGTCAGCGGGATATCACACTGGTTTCCGCTGGCTCGGGCAAACCGCAAGTACGATCGGAAGCGGATTCAGCGGTTGGAGCTTCTCAAGAGACTGGAGCAACTCGTTCGGGTGGAGGGTCGCCTGGCGTCCGTCCTGAGCAAGTCGCTGGAGTACATGGTTGATCTCTATGATCTCTCCTTTGGCGCCGTCTACGGCTTCTCGCCGCAAACCTCCGTAACCGGGTTTGTTTCAGCCTCCGGGGATGCAGATGCCGTCCTTGATGACCTGAAAAGGATACGGTTCGACGAAGGACTTCTGCAATGTGGCAGCGATGAGAATCGAGCGGCGGCTCCGGGCTGCATCGGGCGGTTGCCCTCGGGGTTGAACCCGCCCGCGCTGATGCTTCCCCTTGTTGCCGAAGGCAACGTGCTGGGGATGTTTCTGCTCTGGACACACAAGGATGACAGGTGTCAGGATGAGGCGCGCGTGAACCTGAAGATCGCGGTAGATATTATCGCGCGCCAGACTGCACTGGACTCACATCTCCTTGCCGATGACAGGCGTTTGAAACAACAGCTCTGGCGTGAGTCGGTAGCCGGGGCAATCGACCACAGGAAGGACATTGGTGAAATCGTGACCGGTCTGGCCCGAACGGTCACGGAACTGGTTCCGGCGGACCTGGTGTCGATGGTAATTGCCGACGAGAGATACGCCAGACGCCTCTCGGTGGGTGAGAACGGAACCCTTCTCAACGAGAAAATCTCCGATGTCCGGACGCTGGGGGGGTACATAAGACGCGTCCTCGAGACCGGCCTTCCCGAGGTGATCGATGATGTCGAGACGATGCTTGGAATCGATCCTGACCAGTTGCTTGCCCGCAGCAACGTTAGGTCGTGGGTGGCCATGCCGTTGAAACAGGGCGGCAAAGTCAAAGGTGTATTCGTTGTTGCCTCCCGACAGCCGGGTAGGTATTCGGCGGAGGACAAGGAATCGATTCGGTCGATAGTCCCCTTGCTGCAGAACATTGTTACCGAGGAAATCGGCCGCATTGATATCAATCGCCGAGAACGAAGTGTCCAGGTGGTCGATACCTTCCTGGCCGACGTCGCCCGGGGATGCGATCTGCAAAAGCTGTTTGAGCGTGCGACGGACCTGCTTTCCACAGAACTGAAGTGCTCGTGCGTTCGTGTATCGACGTTTGACTACGACGGGGCGTTCCTGAGTTCGCGTGCTCTGACCGTTCAGCACCCGGTGCAACCGACGACGCCGCGCGACGGACACATGGTGCTGTCGCTGATGCCATATCATCGGCTCGTTCACGACACCGGCAGAATGATGTTAATCAATCAGGAAAACACCGACAAGAAAATTAGTGAGGCCGAGGCACACCAGGCGTTTACATCTGATGTCAAGTCGGCCTTACTCGTGCCCGTCAAGGTTGGGGACAGGGTGCCGGCTCTGATCGGTCTGGCCGATACGAGGGTCTGGGATCGTTACCAGTATCGCGACGCCGATCTCTCTTTGGTTACTTCTATCGCGTCAGTTCTAGGTGTGGCCATAGGATTCAATCTGAGTCGGAAGGCAGGAGCGGCCGACTACCGAACCGAATCTGCCGCCTCAGGCGACGCCCGGTTGAGAAGTCGCGTAAGGTCTTCGCTGTCAGGCATCATGGGATCGCTGGAAGTGATAAGATCGCAGCAGCAGCCGACCGGCGAGACCCTGACACGGTACCTGTCCATCATCGACCGATCGGCGCAGCGAATCAACGAGTGTTTTGTCGGGGATGCCCCTAAGCCCTGAGTATGAACGGTCGGGGTCATGGGTCTCAAATGAGTCTGTGTGGGATGTATGACGGCGAATAGCAAAGACATGCTTTGTAGTGATATCCTTCACTTGTCACTGCTTGATGGCGCACGGTTGTATCTTGCCACGGGGGTGCCACAGGCGTTCCGGCGGGTAACCGAGGACGGTCGGAGCGGTTTCGAGGATTCATGGTTGTATATTCCGCACGGACATCTTATGTCAATCCAGGAGACACTTGCCGCTGAGGCTGGTAGTCCCGATGCCGTCTGTATTTCCAGTTCTGCAATTGAGATCGATGGCAAGGGTGTCCACCCAGTTCTGATGGACGGGCGACTGTGTGGTGTGCTGACGGCGGATAGCCAGGTGCCATTCGAGAGTGACGGCAGATTAACGGACTCCGTGCAGAATGCCATTGCCTCGCAAGACAGCCTGCTGACATCGAAGAACCAGAGCGTCGCCGGTGAGTTCGTGGACAAGCTCTTTGAGCGCGATCGCAGCGCCGATGACTTTCTCAAGGCTATGCTTCACATCCTGACTGATCAGTGGGCCGGCATCTTGGGTGCTATATACTGTGAGAAGGACGGGATTTACAGACTTCGGTTCGAGGTGGGGGATATCGGCCGGTGTGACAACCTGGCACACACTGTGGGATTGGCTGTCGCCGGTGAATGGGCGACCGCCATTCAGCACAAGAGCTATTTCGTTCCGGGCGAGACCTTGCCCGATTATGCCTGCTTTCTTACGCGCCCGCCCGGGTTCCTGTTTGTGCACCCGAGCATGCGTTCTCACCGAACCAAATACCTGATAGTCCTGTGTCTGTCGGGTGACATAGACCGCAGCACCACCTCCGCCCTGTGTGAGATTGCCGGTCTCTCCTGTCGCCTCCACGAGTCTCAGTTCTCGACCGCAGCAGAGACGGTGCGTCTTTACGGTCGGTTGAACCTGGCGGCGAAGTCGGCCTTGGCTCTCAATGATATCCTGTCGGAGTCGTTCAAGGCCTTGAATCGCCAGTTGGAGGTGTCACGTATAGTCGTGACCAGAGATACCGGCCTGGCGAAGGTTGTGTCAAGGCGCACTTCTGTGGAACCGTCGGTGCGTGACGTCGATAAAATGCCCATCTGCGTGTCGGTGCCAGAATTGCCCGGCGACGGCGAACCACGGCTCTATTCGGACATTCAAAGCGAGCTTCGAGATTCGCCCAAAGCCAAGGAGTACTACCTTGACCATGTCAATTCGGAGCTTCAATTCCCGATTGAGTTGCCGGGCGTAGTCGGCCTGGTAGCTTTCGGATCGCCGCTTCGGGGCGACTACCTGCTGACCGAGAAGGATTTCCTGGCGGCGGTGGCGCAACTCGTGGGTCTGAGCATCATGCTTTCAGAAGCAGCCATGGTTCCATCAGGAGCATCTTCGGCGGGGAGTTCCGAGGGGTCCGCGGATCAGGCCTTGCATCGGTTCCACACGGTTCACAAATTGGCCAGCGGTCATTTTCACGATCTTTTGAGCCTCCTCTCGGTGGTTATGGGGCATGCGGAAATCATCCAGGGCGAGCTCTGTTCCCGTGGCGCATGCGACATGACGCCGGTGCATCAGACCGGGATGAACAGAATAGCCCAGGCGGCAGATCAGATGGCCGCCATTCTGCCAATGCTAAGGGACCTCTGTATGCTTGACAACGAGAGCCTCCAGCGGGAGATACCATGCCACCGGTTAATTGTGGAACTGCCGGTATTCCTGCGAGGGTATGCCCGGCAAATGGCCAACACCAAGAACATCTCGGTGACAATAGAAACGGCAATTACAGGTGGTAAGGATTTCACTTTGCGCTACATTGATGTTTGCGACTGCATCCTGCCTCTTCTCCTGACTATAATGGATGAGGCCATCTGTTCGGGAGCTATCGGGGTTGAGGCCTGCCTGGACGCCAGGGAGGAATCGGTGGTCCTGACATTCAACAGGGCCATGATTGGTCATACCGGATTGGGAGACTTGTTGACACGGGCGTATGGTCACCGGCTGTACCGAATCCATGGGGAGCAGACGGGGGAAGTCAAGATCGGATCGTTTGTGATAGGCTTTGGCTCGGCTGAGGACTGCAAGTGTCGATTCAATATGGTTAGGGAAGCGTGCGGAGGTCATCACCGCAGTCAACAAGAACAGACCGTAGCCACTCAGTGCCGAGGGGAGGACTAAAATGGGGGGGTCGGCCAGCCGTATTCGCAGATACTATCATTTCCAGCGAAGTAATCAGCTAAGCAGCATTATTGCCCAGGCGGACAGGGTGTCGGAATTGTCCGCCGCTCACCTGAACGCTGATTTCACGGCGGTATTCTATCGACAGCCCGGGAGCGAGGAGCTCATTCCGGTTGCCTTGCAGCGCGCCGCCGATATTCCTGTGTCGGAATTAAAGCTCCTTGAGCGGGCCTGGTCGAAACCGGAATCTTCCGGAAACATGGGTGGGCTCGGACTCGTGACCCTTGCACCGGAATTCACCCACGATACAGCGCAGAGAGATCATTTCGCCGAGGAGAACGGTTTCCTTTACCGTTACGCATTCACGCACAGCGTGGAAGGGGAATTGGTTGCCGAGGTAGTGGCCTACTGGCGCGCTCAGCCCCCGCCGATCAGTGAACGCGTCGAACACAGCCTCAGACTTCTGCTTGAAGTCCTGGTGGGGACGATGTGCATGGCGGACCAGCTTCACCTGGTCAACAACTTCTCGATTCGTCTGGGTGAGGCGCTCTCGATGTTCGAGCTGCAGGGCGATGACTGCAAATTCAGTGATCTGGTGTCCCGGATTATCCGTCAGTCACGCCTGGCTTTGCCGCTTTCGGGTGTTTGTCTTCTGTCATTTGATGTCGCCACGGGCCGTTTCAAGGTCAACGAGTTCTTTGATTCGCAACCGGCCCGGCCGCAGTTTGCCGGCGAAATCACCCGTGCTGTTGAAGAGGCGTTGGGGACGGCGGATCCCCGGGAGGCAGACGGGCGACTATGGTTCGACCTGTCAGCCGGTTTTGAAAATGACTGTTCCACACTTGTCGGAGTGGAAATCTGCCCCGACCGCAATCATCGTTTCGTGCTCGCGGTCTGGACGCGCCAGGCGTCGGGGTTCAGTTTCGACGACTTGGAGCTACTCTCCGTATTCAGTCTTCTGGCGCAGACGGTTATGAGAGTCGCCCTGCACAACCGCAGTCTGAGGAAATCAAAGCGGACACTGGAGAAATCGTCGGCACGCATGGCCGACCATGAAGTGCTGGCGGCGCTCACCGATATGACGTCGGGTATTGCGCACGACTTCAACAATATCCTGGGCGGCATTATCGGCCGCTTGCAACTGCTGAAACTGAAAGCGACCGAAGACTCTCTGCAATTCGATCTGGGCAAGATCGAGTCCCTGGCCCTGGAAGGTGCTGAGACAGTTCGGCGCATACAGGAATACTCGACGCGATCCAGGTACAAGGAGTTGGAGCCGGTGGATATTCGCGAGGTGCTGGAGACAGGTATCCACTACAGCGAGCCGGAGTGGAAGGCGCTGGCCGAGCTGCAGGGCATTGCCGTCGAGTGCGATATCTCAGTAAATGAAGCTGTCATCAATGGCTGCCGGGCCGATTTGCTGATAGTCCTCGAAAAGCTGATTGAGAATGCTGTGGAGCACTCGCCCGCCGCAGCTACGGTCAAAGTCACTCTGGTTGCAGACGATGCAGGTTTCCATGTGTCAGTGGCGGACAACGGCGACGGTATCCCCCCGGAGAATCAGGCCAGGGTATTCTATCCCTTTTTCACTACGAAAAGCGAACGTGGCGCCGGACTGGGACTGGCTATCGTTCACGGGATTGTCGTTCGCCACGGCGGCCGAATCGAGTTTGAAAGCGACAGCGAAAACGGCAGCCTCTTCAAGGTCAGTTTCAACCGCCCGGTTGCTGTCAACGAAGATTCTGACATCACGCGCAGGACTAAGAGGCCGGATCGGTTGCGGATTTTAGTGGTCGACGACGACGACCAGATTCGGGAGATATTGAAGGACATGCTGACTATCGACGGCCACACAGCGACAACCTGTCCCGATGGATACAGCGCTCTGGAGACTATCGAGAAACAGTCGTTTGATCTGGTCATAACAGATCTGGGTATGCCTGGCATGTCGGGTCTCGAAATGGCCGCGGTAGTGCACGAGAAACATCCCGAACTGCCGATTGCGATGATCACCGGCTGGGGCACGCAACTCGATGAGAGTGAAGTGTCCATGAAAGGCATCAAGACCGTACTACCCAAGCCGTTCCACCTCAAGGATGTGAAGGCGCTCATTACGGACCTGGTTACCGACTGACCAACAGTCCGCGCGGCGGTCACAAAAAGCCCTTGCCATTTCCCGGTTTCAGATTATATTGCTCCAACATAAATCTTCGGGGTGAGGTGGAATCCCTTGACCGGCGGTAAAGCCCGCGAGCTGGGGTAAGTCCCCGGCAGAGTCTGTGAGATTCAGGCGCCGACGGTAACAGTCCGGATGGTAGAAGGTTTCAGTGTGGAGGCGCATTCCTGTGTTGTATGCGCGCCGTCTATCCATACCCCGAATCGACCACCGGGGTTTTTTTGTGACTGCTGAAGCAGACTTGCAGTACATGAGGCAGGCCTTGAAGCTGGCCGAAAAGGGGAGAGGCCGGACATCCCCCAATCCGATGGTCGGGGCGATTCTGGTGAAAGGCGGGAGTGTCGTCGGCAGAGGATATCACCGGGCAGTGGGGCGGGATCATGCCGAGATTGTGGCTCTCAAAGACGCCGGGCGGAGGGCGCGGGGAAGTACCATGTACGTTACGCTGGAACCATGTTGTCACACCGGTCGCACCGGTCCGTGTAGTCAGGCGATCATTGAGGCCGGGATCACCAGGCTCTTCTATGCCGCGAAAGATCCCGACCCCCGGGTGAACGGCAAGAGCGCGCGCCTGCTGAGAAAAGCTGGTATCGAGGTCACCAGCGGACTTCTGCGCAGGGAGGCCCGGCGGCTCAACGACCGGTATTTCGGCTACGTGGAGAACGGACGCCCCTTCGTAATCCTGAAGTACGCCCAGAGCCTCGACGGCCGGATCGCCACACGCACCGGTGACTCCAAATGGATATCGGGACGCGAGTCCCTCAAGCTGGCCCATCGCCTGCGCAGCGAGGTCGATGCCGTAGTGGTGGGATCAGGGACGGTGCGCACCGACGATCCGGCCCTGACCGTTCGCCTGGTCAAAGGGAACAACCCCTACCGGATTGTAGTTTCAGCATCGATGAATCTGCCGGTTCACAGTCGGCTGCTAAAGGACAACAAAGATTGCCGGACCATTTTGGCAACGACGGCGGCCGCACGGGAA
>JAGLXI010000092.1 GCA_023132995.1 Candidatus Zixiibacteriota bacterium
TGCGGAAGGCAATGGATTTCGGGTTCCAATCGCTGTTGGTCGAGGGTGGCGCCGAACTGGCCACTTCATTTGTGAAATCCGGTCTCGTTGACAAGTACGTCGTTATAACGGCACCCGTTATTCTGGGCAAGGGAGTTAACGCAATCGGCGAGTTGAACGTGCGCACGGTTGCCGACGGTATATACTTCGACGATTACATGGTGGAAAAGAGCGGTGGCGACTGCGTCTTTGTCGGTTACCCCGGCAGGAAGGTCAGGTAGCGTTGTGTTTACGGGTCTGGTTGAGACAACGGGAACCGTTCGGGATATCAGGCGGCGGGGAGACTACCGGGTGCTGTCGATTGCCGCCCCTTCGCAGGGCGAGCCTTTCGATGTCGGTGAGTCAGTTGCCTGTGACGGCGCCTGCCTGACGGTTGTGTCATCGACGGAAGGGTCGTTCGTGATCGAAGCCTCCGGGGAGACAGCGAGCAGAACAACGCTGAAGGACTACCGGGCCGGTTCGGTGGTCAACGTGGAGCGAGCAGTGAAGGCAGGCGGTCGGCTTGGCGGCCACCTGGTCAGCGGGCATATCGATGATGTTGGTGTGGTCGACTACCTGCGCCCCGCGGGGGAGTCTCTGGTATTGGCGGTGAGGTTTGCCCGGCGCTTCGATCCGTTGGTTATCGAGAAGGGCTCCGTTGCCATCGACGGCGTGTCGCTTACAATAAACGATATCCGGTCCGGCTGGTTGAGTGTGAATATAATTCCCCACACGGCCCGCGTGACGACACTCGGGTCGCTCAAGGTATCCGATAGGGTCAACCTTGAATTTGATATGATCGGCAAGTATGTACTCAAAATGATCAATACCCAAGGAGCGGAATCGCTCACGATGGAAAAACTGAGAGGAAGTGGATGGTGAAATGAGCAGCAACAACGGTGTCAAATTCAATACGATTCCTGAGGCCATAGAAGATATCAGGGCCGGTAAGTTCGTGGTTGTGGTGGACGACGAAGACCGTGAGAACGAGGGTGATCTAATAATGGCGGCCGAGAGCGTGACGCCTGAGACGGTGAATTTCTTCGCCAGCCACGGGCGAGGTTTGATATGCTGCTGTATGACGCACAAGAACATTGACAGACTCAGGTTGCATCCGATGGTCGAGGAGAATACCGCCCTGTTGGGTACCCGTTTCACGGTGTCGGTTGACGCCGTGAAAGGCACCAGCACCGGTATTTCCGCTTACGATCGGGCGCTGACGATCAAGTGCCTGGTTGACGAGAACTCGCGACCGGAGGACCTGGCACGGCCCGGCCATGTCTTCCCCATTCAGGCTCTCAAGGGCGGGGTGCTCGCGCGCGCGGGTCACACGGAAGCCTCCACCGACCTGGCACGCCTGGCCGGTTTCAAGCCAGTCGGCGTATTATGTGAGATCATGGACGACGATGGAACCATGGCCCGGGTCCCGAGACTGGTCAGATTTTGCAAGGAGCACAATCTCAAGCTGATCTCGATCCACGACCTAATCGCCTATCGGCGTCATACAGAGAAGCTCGTGTACAAAGTTGAGACTGTAGACCTTCCCACAGACTACGGTCACTTCGACCTGCACCTGTATCGATCGGACATCGATGACCACCATCACCTGGCCCTGACGAGAGGGGACGTCGCTGGCAAGAAGAACGTACTGGTGAGGGTCCATTCGAGTTGCCTCACGGGCGACGTTTTCGCCTCGCGGCGCTGCGACTGCGGAAGTCAGCTTCATGCAGCCATGCGGGCCGTGGATGAGGAAGGCTTAGGGGTGGTGCTTTATATGCGGCAGGAAGGACGCGGAATCGGGCTGGCCAACAAGATTCTTGCCTACAAGCTGCAGGAAGCCGGGCGCGACACGGTCGAGGCCAACGAAGAGTTGGGTTTTGAGGCCGACTTGCGGGACTATGGTATTGGAGCGCAAATCCTGGTTGATCTGGAGCTAAGCTCAATCCGCCTGCTGACCAACAACCCCAAGAAGCTGGTAGGTTTGAAAGGGTATGGCCTGGAGATTACGGAACGGGTGCCGCTTCAGATAGAACCGTCGGAGTACAATCAGGTATACCTCGAAACGAAACGGGACAAACTGGGGCATTTGCTCAACCTCAAGTAGACAGGAGTGCAAGCAATGAGTCATAAGGTTTTCGAAGGCAAGCTTGAAGCGGCCGGACAGAGATTCGGCCTGGTAGTTACTCGGTTCAACAACTTCTTCACCGACAAACTGCTCGATGGCGCTTTGGACTGCCTCAGGCGTCACGGTGCCGACGAGGGCAACATCGGTGTCGCCTACGTGCCAGGTGCGTTCGAGGTACCCTATGCCGCCGCCAGGATGGCCAACTCAGGTAACTACGACGCCGTCATCTGCCTTGGTGCCGTAGTGCGGGGAGACACGCCGCATTTCGATTACATAGCCGGCGAGTCGGCCAAGGGCATCGCCCGCATTGCGCTCGACAGCGGTATCCCGGTGATCTATGGCATGGTGACGGCCGATACGCTGGAACAGGCGATTGAGCGTTCCGGCACCAAGGCGGGCAACAAAGGCTGGGACGCCGCCGCCGCCGCGATAGAAATGATCAACCTGTATCACAGCCTGGATTGAGTCTATTGAGTATCAAGGTGTCCCTCCGTCACCGGGCGCGCGAACTCGTGTTGCAGGCGTTGTATGCGTCTGAACAGGGTGACGCGGCTCCGAACGAGGACTTCTCGAATATCGTCGACGCCGAACCGCTGCCCGCTCGAGCGCTGCAGTTTGCCCACCAACTGTATGACCTGACGCGGATGCATCGCCAATGGGCCGACGAGCGGATCAGTCAACTGGCCGAGAACTGGGAGATCAACCGGATGGCGGCCGTCGATCTTGCCATTCTGCGCATGGCGATAGTGGAACTGCAACACATTGTCGACGTGCCGGTCAAAGTAGTCCTGAACGAGGCTATCGAACTGGCCAAGACGTTTTCCACCGATGATTCGTCGGCGTTCGTGAACGGTATCCTCGACAACTTCGTCAAGCAGATGGAGGATTCCTCACGGGATTAGCTGTAACGTGCGGCTGACCGGCAGTCCTGTTCAGCGTGTGCGGTCGGGGCCGGTCAGGTGCATCGGTGGTAATTGCCGATCTGCAAAAGGAACTGGACAGGCGACATAAACCTGCTATATTGCAACTCTTTAGGAGGCCGCCGCACGCCGTCAGGGAAGAAGATACGGCGGCATAGCTCTCGACCGGTCCTTGTGGATGAAAAGCAGTTCTCGCTACAACCTCGACATCACCAATGCTATCATCGGCTTTGGCATCTGGTTTCTGAGCTTTTCCGTCTACTATCTTACTAAGGCCGCTACGTTATCATTCTGGGACTGCGGTGAATTCATCGCCGCCGGTTATGTCTTGGGCATACCCCATCCGCCCGGATCACCCCTGTGGGTCATGGTCGGACGCATCTTCAGCGTTCTGCCGATTTCCTCCGATATTGCCGTGCGCGTGAATATGCTGTCCGGCTTCTGCTCGTCGTTCACGGCGCTGTTCGGTTACCTGGCCGTCGTGCGTATTCTCCGGATCTGGTTTGGACTTGACCAGAGCGTCTACAGCCGGCTGCTGATTTACGGCGGGGCGGCGTCGGGAGCCTTGTTTCTCGCTTTCGGTTTCACGAATTGGACTAACTCGGTGGAGGCCGAAGTCTACGGCATGTCCATGATGTTGATGATGGCCGTGCTGTGGCTGACATTGCTCTATCTCGAACATCGGGGCACCGCCTTTGCCGAACGGATCATGCTGCTGATCGTCTTTTTAGCCTTTCTGGGCATCGGCGTTCACATGATCGTGTTCCTGGTCTTCCCGGTAGCGACCCTCGTTTTCATTATCAGGAAAGAAGCCGGTAGCACAACCTGGTTTACGGCCGCGCTCTTTTTCGCCGCTGAACTGTACTTGGTATTCGTTCTCTCGTCCCTGCCCGGCGAACTGCCCTGGTATCTGCCGGTGACTATGGTGTTCGTGTTTTACCTTTTCTACGTGTTCTCCTTTGACCGTATTCCGCGCCTGTTGCTCTATGTCGGCGGCGGTTTCCTGCTGGCCACGGCCCCCGGGTGGGTGACGGCAATCAACATGGTGGGGAAAGCGTACGGTGTTTCCGATGTGGTTGGCGGCAGTGCCCAGCAGGCCTTGACAATTGTGGCCCAGGTGGCGATGGCAGCTTTGATATTGACCGGGCTTTATTGTCTCTCGAAGTACTTGGGCAAGAGCGTCACCGGCGCTCGGCGGAGAGTATATCTGACGACGGCTTCTTTCACCCTGGCCGCAGGGATCGCGTCGGCGCTGCTGTCGGCGCCGAAGGGCTACGTGACCTTTCTGATCCTCTCTGCAATCATGGCCGCGGTGGTTTCGGCGTTCCAATGGCGGCACGTACACTGGCCTATATTAACGGCGGCCGCGGGCGTGTCGCTGGTGGTTGTGGACCTGCGACTGTTTGCCGTTGGCCTTGGTGTGGCGGCGGTGGCGTTACTTGCAATGGGTCTGGGAGGCCGTCTGCCGCGGTGGCGGTCCGGTCTGATGATTCTTGTCATGGCCGTAGCCGGCTTTTCCGTGCACCTGTTCATTCCGATCCGGTCGGCGCAGCAGCCTTCTCTTAATGAGAACAACCCTTCTGAGTCCCTGCAAGCGACGGTCAATTTCATTGAGCGAAAGCAATATGGTACGCAGTCGATGATCGAAAGAATGTTCATGCGCCGGGCGGACTGGGGCAACCAGTTCGGCAACTGCCGGCGGATGGGTTACTGGGGCTTCTTTCAACAGCAGTACGGTCTTGGGGGTTCAAAGTTCGTGCTGCTTCTGCTGCTGGGTTTGTTCGGAATCTGGGAGGTTGTTCGTCGTTCCCCGGTAGCGGGGTGGCCGCTGGTGGTTCTCCTGCTATTTTCAACTGTGGGTCTGGTGCTGTATATGAATTTCGCGGACGGGACACGCCAGGGTATCGGTACCGGGCCCGATCACATTGAGGTGCGCGATCGGGACTATTTCTTTACGCCCGGTTTCGTTCTTTTCGGCCTGGCGATCGGGATCGGGTCCGCGATAGCCGTTCAATACATTCGCAGCAGTGTCAGGCGGTTTTCAGCCCTCCCGAGGAAGACAGTTCTGACCGGTGTTCTTGCGGTGCTGCTCTTGCCGGGTTACGCGTTGGGTGTGAATTACTACTATTGCGACCGCTCACGGAACTTCATCCCCTACGACTACGCCTGGAATCTCCTGGACTCGGCTGATGAGAACGCCGTCCTGTTTACCAACGGGGACAATGACACCTTTCCGCTCTGGTGCCTGCAGGAGGTCTACGGTGTGCGCACCGACGTCAAGGTCGTCAACCTGTCGCTGGCCAACCTGCGCTGGTACATCAAGCAGCTTCAAAGCAATTTAGGACTTGATCTGGGCTGGAGCGACGAGCAAATTGACCGACTGCGGCCTTTTCGCGTGCCCGACAGCGTCACCATTCGCGCCCGCGGCCAGGTGATTAACAGGTCCGTCTATGGGTTTCTCGCCCTGAGTAGCGCGGAACTTGACAGTGTATATGAAAATGCCGGCGTTCCCTATGGGGCCGCGTTTCCACTCCGCGCGCAGGTAGTGGACAAGTTGATCTACAGCCGGCTGGGAAGGGAACCGATCAATTTCTCGGTTACCTCGGGTCGCGGCTCGCGGGTTTATCTGGGTCGGCGAATCGACAGTCTCCTGTCGTTGAACGGTATGATGTGGCGGGTCAATGAGACGGGAACGGCGATTCGGGCCGATTTGGAATCGTCCGTGGATTTCTTCACCAGACCCGGTCGGTTCAGCGCTCGCGGAGTCAATGACCCTACGATCTACAAGAACGAGTCCACCCGTCGGCTGGTCAGCAACTTCACCAACGGTTTCCTTCTGGTGGCGGATTCTCTGCGCGCCCGCGGTGATATCGGGCAGGCGGAAGAACTTGCCCGGCTGGCCGTGGAACAGATGCCGCTCTCGGCGGACGCGGTGGAGTTTCTGGCCGGGATCTACGGGCAGCAGGGCCGGGTAGAGGACCTGTCGGCCCTTTGCCGAGACGCCGTGGCTGGAGACAGAAGAACCCTTGCCTTGATGCTGGCGCTGGCGCACCGCCAGGCCGGAGAAGACTTAAGAGCCGAGCAACTGCTGGACAGCCTGCTGACTGCCGATGCGACCTACCGGGCGGCCTTTGAGGAACTGGTCCGGCTCTACTACGAGACCAACCAGGTGAGCAGCATGGACGTGCTGTTAAAGCGATGGCTGCGGTCGAATCCCGGTGACAGGCGAGCCAGGTTGATGCTTGAGGAACTACGCCGGGGACTCGACTCGTTCGACTCCGCGCGAGGGGGCGACCGGTGAAGATATTGGCTCTCAACTGGAATGACCTGAAGAACCCTTATGCCGGCGGGGCCGAGGTTCACCTTGAGGAGCTGCTGCGACGCCTGGTGACGTACGGTCACGAGGTGACGCTGCTGTGTTCCGGGTTCGAAGGCTGTCGGCGCTCGGAGACGGTGGAGGGTATCAGGATAGTCAGGCGCGGCAATCGGCACAACTTCAACCTGGTCGTCCCCTTTCACATCAGGCGACTCGTGCGCGACAATCATTTCGACATCCTGGTGGAGGACATCAACAAGATACCTTTCTACACGCCGCTCTATCTGGACATCAAGACGTTGGTGGTGGTACCGCACCTTTTCGCCACGACGGTGTTTCACGAGATCAACTTCGTGCTCGGGTGCTACATCTACCTTGCGGAGAAGCCTATGGTGTCGGTCTACAGGGGGAGGCCGTTCAACGTCATATCGGAGTCGACCGCCGACGACATCGCCGCCCGCGGCGTCTCCCGCAATGACATATCAATTATCCACTGCGGTATCGACCGGCAGGTCTATGCGTACGACCCCGGTGTGCCCAAGTATGAGCAGCCGACTATTCTCTACCTGGGACGGATAAAGAAGTACAAGTCGATTCAGGACCTCATACGCGCACTGGAGCTGGTAAAGAAAAAGCTGCCCGAGGCGCGATTGATGGTTGTCGGCGCCGGTGACTATCTTGACAGTCTCAAGTCTTTGGCGAGATCGCTGGGCCTGGCCCGCGACGTGGAGTTTACTGGTTTTGTTTCGCCGGAAGAAAAAGTCGAGCGGATGCGCCGGGCGCACGTATCCGTTCTGCCGTCCCTAAAAGAAGGATGGGGGTTGACAAATATCGAGGCCAATTCCGTCGGGACCGCGGTGGTGGCGGCCGATGTACCGGGCCTGAGGGATTCCGTCCGTGACGGCGAGACCGGGCTGCTCTACGAGTATGGCAATGTCGAACAGTTGGCCCGGAAGCTCCTGCAAATTCTCGCCGACGACAACCTGCGCGCGCGTCTGCAGGAGGGCGCTCTCAAATGGGCCGAGACATTCAACTGGGACGATGCCGCCCGCAAGTTCGAGGACCTTCTGCTGAAACTGACCGGGGAGCGGCGATGAAGTCGAAAGAGAAAAAACAATTCTATTTCCTGTTGGGCATTGTGATATCGGCGGTATTCGTGTGGGCTCTTTTTCGTAACATTGATTTTGGGGACTTGTGGGGCGCGCTTAAGGGAGCCAACTACCTCTGGCTGATACCGAACATTCTGTTGATCGTTCTGACCATGTACCAGCGCGCATACCGTTGGCGCTTCATGGTGGCGCCCATCGGTCGCGTCCCGTATTCCAAGCTCCTCGCGGCGACCTGTATCGGTTTTATGGCCAACAATGTTCTGCCGCTGCGGTTGGGGGAGTTTGTGCGCGCTTACTCGCTTGCGATGCAGCACAAACAGATTACCAAGTCGGCTTCACTGGCGACTATCTTTGTCGAGCGTATGGTTTTCGACCTCGTGGCTCTCTTGCTGATCTTCGGTGTCGTTCTCGGCCTGTCGCACCTGTCGCTGGATGAGTCAATGAGATACGGACTCAGCATTGCCATTGCGGCTGCTCTCGTAGGACTTGTTTTTATCATGGTAATGGCCTTGAAACCGGTGCAGACCACCAATCTCCTCACGCGATACCTGTTTATGATTCCCGAGGGCGGCAAACAGTTCATCCAGCGCGTGATAATGAAATTCGCGCGTGGACTTGAGTTCCTGACGCACAGGGACGCCGTGGTGAAGGTTGCGTTTCACACGCTGTTGATCTGGATACTGATGGGAGTATCCAACCTGTTCGTCTTTCGCGCTTTCGGTCTTGACCTGCCGTTAGATGCTTCGTTCGTGGTGCTGGTGGTGGTGTCGGTATCGATCCTGGTGCCGTCCTCGCCCGGATTCATCGGCGTCTACCATGCCGGAGCCGTCTGGGCCATGATGGCCTATGGGTATTCCAAGAGCGAGGTTCTGCCCTGCGCCATTGTCCTCCACGCTGCCCAGTACATAGTGGTGACTCTTATGGGTTTCTATTTCCTGAAGAAGGAGCACCTCACGCTCAAGAGGTTGGAAGAAGTGGCAGACGAAAACGAGAACGAGCATTAACGGGTTGTTGAGAAAGCATTATGTCATACTCGAAGACCGGCGGATTCGTCAAAAGCGTGGTGTCGGGCGTTTCTGCCCGACACATTATGACAAGTGACGAGGGAGCCGTCAGGCAGAGAGACGCTGACGGCACAACACACTAGATGATTCGGGTTCCGGTTACGCGGGTATCATGTTATTCTTAGTCTGCGTTTCGGTTGATTGAGCAGAGTGGTTCAATGCGTGACACAGTTTTCAAGCGTATTATTCTTGCCATACTGATCCTTGCGGCCTTCTGGCGGATCGGGTTTCTGGCCTCCGGCCGGGTGCTCCCGGTCATGTGGGACGCCAGCCGCTACGCCAGTGCGGGGGTGGCCTTGTTGTCTTACGTGGACAACTCCGGGCCACAGCCGGAAACCAACAAAGTCCTTGACCGGGATGCGTTTTCCTACTACAACGACAAATATATCCAGGGCGAGCAGATAGACTGGTTGTTCTATACGCCGCACACTCTGACACAGGCGCGTGAGGACCTTTTCCTGAGCGGCCCTCTCTACCCGGCACTGTTGGCGGCGGTATTCTATCTTGCGCCCGCGGCGGATTTCACCTGCGCCCGTCTGGTTGGGATTGCGCTGGATATTATCGCCTGTCTCCTCTTGATGCTGATTGCCATGCGTCTCGTGGGTCGCAAGGCGGCACTGCTGGCGGGTGCCGTCTACGCTATCTATTTTCCTTTCACGCTGACGTCGACTATGCTATTGATGGAGACCTCCACCGGTTTCTTCATTCTGCTTGCGGTTTACACCATGATCCGCGGTGTCGAGACCGACCGGCGTGTCTTCTTTGTCGCGGCGGGAATTATCAGCGGACTGTTGGTGCTGCACAAGCCCACGGCGATGTTCCTCGGCCTTCCTCTTCTGGCCGGACTGTACCTGTACACACGGCGGTTATGGAACGGGGAGAAGTTCCTGCGGCGGCTGGCGTCGGTAGCGCTGCCGGCTTTTGTGTTTTTTGCGGTTTGGCTGGGCGTATCGTCGGCAAAGTATGGTCAGTTGGCGCTCCGCGATCCTGCTTACGCCGGGGTCAACCTGAGACAGTCGTCATCGATCAGGTTCGAGGGTTACGATCTCGACCAGGTCGAATCCACGTTCTCTGAAAGAAAAGTGTACGGCGATTTCTTCGGCCAACTGCCCGGTTACCTGGGCCTTTTCGCCAAGAAGTTCGAGCGTCTCTGGAGCCGCCCCTACATCGATTTCAAGAGATCATTCGTTCTACCCTACGAAGTTGATGAGCGATGGCATGTAATAGTAGTATCGCTGGGG
>JAGLXI010000093.1 GCA_023132995.1 Candidatus Zixiibacteriota bacterium
GCTTACTATACATCGCTGCACCTCGTGTTTCATTCGATCAACCGGTACGCAATTGCGGCCATACCGCTGCTGATAATCTGCGGTGCCGGTTTGGTGATGGCGCTGGTGGACAGGTACGCAGCTTCCGGGTCGGCGGTAAGGCGAATTCTGCCTGCCGCAGCCGTCCTGCTTCTTGTCGGATGGTTGATCGAGCCGCACTGGTTGAGCGCCATATTCGGCTGTGAATTGTCTTTTACTATGGTCGTGACAGTCATAATTCTCAAAGCGCTGTTGTGGCTGACGGCGGTGACTATCCTGGTGAGGGAGTTGTGGGGCGACAGGTGGCGAGCGCATCATCTGTGGGTGGGGCTGGCGGCGAGCCTGATCTTTACCCTGACGGCCGCCACACCGCTTCTTTTCCGCAATGGCTGGGCGGAGTTCCCCTGCCGGTTGGATGATCCGGAAATGAAGGCCGGGACCCGGCTGTATGTCTCACGGATAGG
Source organism: Candidatus Zixiibacteriota bacterium (assembly GCA_023132995.1). Classification (GTDB taxonomy): domain Bacteria; phylum Zixibacteria; class MSB-5A5; order GN15; family FEB-12; genus JAJRTA01. The sequence continues at coordinate 483 of JAGLXI010000093.1, forward strand.
GCCGTTTGATGAGGGCGATCTACTGGCTCTGATGATAGACCTCAACGCTCCCTCGGGACGAAGGAACAGTTTCTCCCTGTTTATCGGGGACAGAGAGCAACGATATGTAGCCGGTCGTGAGCCGCTGGCTCGGTACTTCTATCCCAAGCCGACATACGATGAGTACGCCCGACTTGAGGGGCAGGGTATTGAGCACTTTCGCCAGTATGCCGTCGTGCCGGTGGAGGTCGGTCGGATCCGACGTCTGCTGGAGAGGGACGGCTTCCTGGACGTATCAGTGGCTATCAACGACGGCATGTACGAGCCGAACAATTACATAACGCTCCACGGCAGCTACTCCACGGGAAATGGTGCTGTCCTGATGCCGTCGCACCACTATACGTCCGCGGAACGGTACGTGCATCGTGACGATCCCCGAATCAGGTTTCCTGTGAATCTTGTGTCCGACTCGGCTATTTCTTACTATATTGCCCGCAATGACAGTACCGTTATCGACGGACAGGATCTGTCTCCCGAGGCCGGCCGGCAAACAGGGAGATATAACATGTACCTGGCTCATTTCCGGCGCGAGGGCGGATTCCTTGTATATTAGAGAAGGGACTCAAGGACAATGACCAGCCGGAACACGAGAGGAGGCTGTCCCACAAGTCGGCCAGGTGCAGACCGGGGGGCCGCTGCCCACAGGGACATCTTCATCATTCCGGGCTTGACCCGGAATCCACCTTGGATTCGAAGACTGGATACTGGCTTTCGCCAATATGACTGATGGGGCAGACCGGGTGTCTGCCACCCACGGAATCTGAAGCAGTGTCGACCCGGCCCGACGGAATGCTACCTAAAGTGGAAACCGGCCGTCGTTGAGCCTACCACCAGCGAATCAACTTGGGCTTGATTGTGTGCGGCAGGTCTTCGCTCTTGGGGACAATGCGCGCCGTGATTCCGAAGCGGCCTGATTCCCGGCAGACCACCTCGCCCGTGAAAGAGTATACACCGTTCTCACCCTGCTGCGGATTGTTGTCGCTCCGGAGGAGCGCGGCAAGTGTCGGGTCGTAGCTATGTATCTGCTCCTGGGAATCAAGCTGGCCCGAGACGATCTGAACCTGGATATCATCGGGTGTGATCTCGCCGAGGAACACCTTGATTGTAATTGGGAACTCCTGGCCGACGAAAAGAGTGGGCCCCATTTCAGGGATTCCTACATCACGGATGACGATCTTGTCCCAGCCGTGCTCCATCTTCTCCAGCCAGCCGGCTATCTGGCGTGTCAGACGGTGATTCTCCGACCGCATTTTCACGCCCGCCTGGATGGCCGGGATGTAACACTGGTCAGTGTAGTCCATGAGCATGCGTTGGGCGGAGAACCGTTCGCCGGCCATCTGGATGGTGGCTTTCATCTTGGTGATCCACCGGACAGGCAGGCCGATCTCGTTGCGGTCATAGAACAGAGGGATTAGTTCCCGCTCGAGGGTATTGAACAGCATCTCGGCATCGAAACGATCCTGCGTTTCCACGCTGTCATACTCCTCGCCGCTGCCGATTTTGAACCCGGTCTCTTCGCTGAATCCTTCAACCCACCAGCCGTCGAGAACGGAGAGATTCAAGGCTCCGTTCGCAGCGGCTTTCATGCCGGAAGTCCCTGATGCCTCCTGGGGACGACGGGGGTTGTTCAACCAGACATCCACCCCCTGGACGAGGTAGCGCGCAACATTGATGTCGTAGTCCTCAAGAAAGATAATGCGGCCGCGGAAACGATCCTCGGAGGCATAACCGACGATCTGTTTGATGATCTCCTTACCGGGGGTGTCAAGGGGATGGGCCTTGCCCGAGATAATCAACTGTATCGGACACTCGGTGTTATTAACGATGTTGTCCAGGCGGTCGAGGTCGGAGAATATCAAGTTGCCGCGCTTGTAAGTGGAGAAACGACGGGCGAAACCGATAGTCAGTATCTGCGGATCCAGGATCTGATCAGCCCGCTGAACCTCAAGTTGCGAAGCACCGCGGCGGGTGAGTTGCTGTTTCAGTCGCTTGCGGGCAAAAAAGACCAGCCGTTCACGACGTCGGTTATGAACCCGCCACAGCTCGGCATCGGGGATTTTGCACACCTGCTTCCATACTTCGGGCGGGCCCGATTTCTCCACATACTCCGCACCGAAATACGATTCGTAAAGCTCCTTCATGTTGTGAGAAACCCAGGAGAAGGTATGTACGCCGTTGGTGATCGATTTGATGGGCACTTCCTCCACCGGCAGGTTCGGCCAGATATTGTGCCACATGTTGCGTGAGACATGGCCATGGAGTTTGGAGACGCCGTTGGCAAAGGCGGCCGTTTTCAGGGCGGCCACGGTCATGCAGAAGGTTTCGGTTTCATCGTCGGGGAAGACACGCCCGAGGGCCAAAAACTCCTTCCAGCCGATCCCCAATTCGGCCGTGGCGCTGCCCAGGTAACGGTGTACCAGAACCGGGTCGAATCTCTCGTTGCCTGCCGGAACCGGCGTATGTGTCGTGAAAACAGTAGTGGACCAGACGTATTGGACAGCCTCGGCAAATGTCAGGTTCTCCTCCCGGATAAGGGAGCGGATGCGCTCTGTCGTCAGAAACCAGGAGTGCCCCTCATTGAGGTGAAACACAGATGGCTCGACACCCATGGCGCGCAGGGCCCGCACGCCGCCGATGCCCAGAATGATCTCCTGACGAATACGCATGTTCTTGTCGCCGCCATAAAGCACGGATGTAATCTCACGGCACTTCGATGAGTTCTCGGGGATGTTGGTGTCCAGCAGGTAAAGGGGTATGAGTCCGACACTCACCTTCCATATCTGTATCTGTACCGGGGTGCCATCTATGTCTACGCTCACACGCAGGGGTCGGTCGTCTTCGCCCTTGACCAACTGCACCGGCATATGGTACCAGTCGTTTTCCTCGTAGCGCTCCTGCTGCCAGCCGTCGCTTGAAAGAAACTGACGGAAGTACCCATAGCGATAGAGAAGCCCCACGGCTGTCATGGGCAGGCCGAGATCCGAGGCCGATTTCAGCGTGTCGCCCGAGAGGACACCGAGTCCGCCCGAATAGACAGGCAGACCCGTGTCAAGCCCGAACTCAAGCGAAAAATACGCGATGGCCCTGTCCTTGAGATGGCTGTACTTGTAATCGAACCATTTCTTGCGTCCCATGTAGGCGCTGTATTTCTCACACACGCGGTCCAAGCTTGCCACGAAGCCGTCGTCCTCGGCCGCCCGCTCCAGGGTCTCCTGAGGAAGGCGCGACAGCATCCACACAGGATTCTGGTAGCATTCCTCCCATATATCCGGGTCCAGCCGAATGAAGAGCTTGACCATGTCCCAGTTCCAGGAGTACCACAGATTCTGAGCCAACTCCTGTAGAGCTTTTACCCGCGGAGGTAGCTTGGGAAGAACGAGGAATTGCCTGAGTCGCATCGGATTATCACCTGTTTTTTTCAGTTTCGTCAATTCGCTGAACAGACCCCTTGGTATTACCTATTATCGCCCGAAGCAACACTTTTTTTACTGCAAAGGCGCGGTTTATCCTGCTCGGTAGCGCTTCTGGTAGTCATTCGTTCAAGAAACGTTGGGATACTGCCGAAAATGAACAAAAAAGGGGTTTTTGCCTCGCACGTGGTTTTTTTGTTTCGTTTGGAAGGAGAGTTCTCTAAGTTTCAATTATGAAAACCGTAAGAAGAATCGGGATACTGACCGGCGGAGGTGACTGCCCCGGCCTGAACGCCGTCATACGGGCGATCGTTAAGACAGCCCGTAACATGTATGATCTTGAAATCATCGGTTTCTCCGATGGTTACGAAGGTCTTATTGAAAACAGGTACCGGGTGATCAGGGCCGGTGACGCCTCGGGGATCCTGGCCCGGGGAGGTACTATTCTCGGCACTTCCAATCGGGCAGATCCTTTTCGGTTTCCGGTGCTCCAGGATGAGGAATACATATTCCTCGATCGCTCCACGCAGGCGGTTCGCAACTTCGAGTCGCTCGGACTGGATGTGCTGATTGCCATTGGCGGTGACGGCACCATGGCGGCCTCAGCCCGGATGCTCAAGAAGGGTCTGCCCGTGGTGGGTGTTCCCAAGACCATCGATAACGACCTGGTGGGAACCGAACAGACGTTCGGCTTCGACTCGGCAGTAGTCACCGCTACCGACGCCATCGACAAGATCCACACTACGGCCCAGTCGCATCATCGGGTGATGATCGTCGAAGTCATGGGTCGTTACGCCGGTTGGCTGGCGCTCTGCTCGGGGTTGGCGGGTGGCGGCGACATCATCCTCATGCCCGAGTTCCCGTATGACATCGACGCCGTCTGCGACGCCGTCAGAACCCGCAACGCGCGCGGCAAGACCTTCTCAATCGTGGTTGTCGGAGAGGGCGCCAAGGCGATCGGTGGGGAGGTGGTGGTGAAGCGCATCGTGGCCAACTCCCCCGATGCTATTCGCCTGGGCGGCATTTCGCACCAACTGGCGGCACAGATCGAGGGGCTGACCAATATCGAGTGCCGGGTTACGATCCTGGGTCACCTGGTGCGGGGCGGTTCACCCAGCGCCTTCGACCGCCTGCTGGCGACGAGGTTTGGAGTCGAGGCGACCCACATGGCCGCACGCGGCGAGGTCGGCAGGATGGTCGTCTTGCGCGCCCAGAAGATGTCCTCGGTGCCGATAGAGGAGGTCGCCGGTAAAATTCGCACGGTCACACCCGACCATCCCCTGGTCAAGGCTGCGCAGGCGCTGGGGATCTGTCTCGGCCATGCCGCCGACGTGCCGCTGGAGAAGCAACTCAAGGAGCACAAGACCTCGTGATCGCGTCCGGCGAGGGCAAATCGGCAGCGTGACCGCAGCGAGTCTGACACTGTCGGTCGGGACGCGGGGGCAGATGATAGGGGAGAGTTGGTCATCGCAATCAATCGGTTTCAGGAGCAGTTCATTACAAATGGGAAGTGACTGTACCTATCTGCTAACAGGAGTCTGAGAGAAAATGGGCAGAAGCAAAGAACTGGATAAGGCAAAACTTGTGCGGCGCATCAAGCGGTCACCTGCTTACAAGATCGCATACTACGACAACGATTTCATGGCGCAGGATCACGCCCGACCGTTTCGGCTTCAGGTGGAGATGATGAAGCCGGAGATTCTGCTGCAGCAGCAGAAAATTAAATCTACCATAGTCGTCTTCGGCGGGGCGCGGATCATTGAACCACGGTACGCCGCTGCGAAAGTGCGGAAACTGGAAAACACAGTCCGCAAAAACCCGTGGGACCGGGCCCT
>JAGLXI010000094.1 GCA_023132995.1 Candidatus Zixiibacteriota bacterium
ACGAAGCGCGTGAGTTCGGACGCCTGGTGTCAAGTGGAAGCCGGAACGATCACGAATTCGTCATCGTAACCGGGGGCGGACCGGGAGTCATGGAGGCGGCCAATCGCGGAGCCTTTGATATCGGGGCCAAGACAATAGGTATGAACATCACGCTGCCGCTGGAGCAGGAACCGAACCCGTACATTTCGCCCGAGCTATGTTTTCAGTTTCACTACTTTGCACTGCGCAAGATGCACTTCCTTTTGCGGGCGAAAGCGCTGGTGGCGTTTCCCGGAGGGTTCGGCACTCTTGACGAACTGTTCGAGGCGCTGACGCTGGTGCAAACGCAGAAGGTAAAACCGCTGCCGATCATCCTGTTCGGCGAGAAATACTGGAAACGCCTGGTTGACTTCGACTACCTCGTTAATGAAGGCACGATCGACCCTCGCGATATCGAACTGTTCGTTTATGCCGACAAGGCCGCCGATGCCTGGGAGTACATCAGGTACTTCTACGAAGCGAAGGACAATGCCGAGTCCTGACCGCCGGGCCGACCGTGAAGGCGGTGGGCAAGAAGTGGCAGATCACTTAAGACATTCACGGATCGGCAGTATCCGGTCCGTTACTCACGCGCCGTTATCGAGATGGCAGTCGAGATACTGCTCTCCCTTTTTCGTCAACCGGTAGTATGTGTGGTTGCGGTGTTTGATCCACTTGTTGTCAACCACGCCCTTGCGGTACCGGATCATAACCGGATCGACCCGCTCAAGTAGCTTCATCTCCCGGAGCTTCGAATGCCGGTCGAAGGCCGTCTGCCTTTCTATATGGAGCATCCGGGCCACCATCAGGGAATAGTCAACGCCGTACATCCGATGATGCTGCAGGATGCGCATATCCAGCCCGTCGAGATCGTCATAGTCGGCGGCGGGACGAGGGAGCTCGCCCTCCAGGATATCCTCCCATACCAGCGTCACCAACCTGTCTTGGGGGGCATTGGTCAGGCTGGCGCAATCCTGATGGTGCACCTTGAGATAACCCTCGTGACTGAAATAGCCGGTCAGCCTGTCGCCGGGGGACGGGTCGCAGCATTTGGCTAGAACGTAACCTTCCTTGAGTCGAATCTTGTCGGCCATCGCGCAAATATACACAATAACATCGAAAGCGCCTACCATTCTAACAGGCTATTGGAAAACTCGGGGAAAAGGATAAAATAACAATTCTCTTGTGCTCAGTCACTCCCGCTCCACGTCTGTACAATCTGCATCATAGGTTACCTTCTGTCATCTCTGAGCGGCTTTCGAGAGCATGACAGGACGTCTTTTCAACAGCCCGCTGGTTTTTCGATACCGTGCTCGTGGGCCCAGAAAGCCGACTGCCACCTGTGGTCGGCTGGATAAAACTGCTGTCGGCACAATCACTGACATGATTTCAAGATTGTCTCATGCCGGGTCAACCGAGTATAATACAGAAGCACAACTTATTATGTGAGGAAGCAACCGATGGCGTCATGCTACAGATCATGTAAACTCTGTCTTTTAGCGATCATTGTCAGCGCTGCCATGTGGGCGGCGGCTGGGGTCGGCCTGAGCGCCGACTTCGGTATGGCGGACACCGGTGGTGACGTTGCCGAGCGACTTGTTGAGGTTTCGTCGGTGCTCTCGGTATCGTCTGTGACGGTGGGGAACACCTACCGGGCTGTCGCGGTGGTCAGCATCGAACCCGACTGGCATATCAATTCCGCCCATCCGCACCAGGACTGGCTGATCCCGGCCGAGCTGTCATTTGACACCGTTGCCGGGTTGACTCCACATAGCGTTGTGTATCCGGCCGGTTTCGATGCTGACCTAATGGGCGAGAAGATGTTGGTCTATAGCGGGCAGGTGCTGATTCGTTTCCAGGTGACTGTTGACGAGGACGCCGCCCGGGGCGACATCATACTCCCCGTGCGGTTCGGCTATCAGCCGTGTAATGATGAGATGTGCCAGTCTCCCCAAGTAGCCGATGCCAATCTTGCTATTACGGTCGGTGATGAGGGAAGCCCGGTCAATGCCGAGTTTTTCGCCGCTTTCGGCGAATCGCCCCCACCGGCGGATGTCGGGCAGAGCGATCTTGAGCGTCTGATAAGCAAGTACGGGTTCTGGGGGTACTTGATGGCGCTCGGTCTGGCTTTTGTTACCGGTTTGTTGCTTTCGTTTTCGCCATGCACCTACCCCATGATACCGATTACCGTGAGCATCTTCGCAGGGCAGAAGCGGACTATCGGCAGGGGTTTCGTCTTGTCGCTGTTCTATGTGGGGTCAATGGCAATCGTGTACGGCCTGCTGGGTTTGGTCGTCTCACTGGTAGGCGGTGTTTTCGGAGCCTGGCTGGCCAGCCCACCGGTCGTGATCGCCATTGCGGCCGTGTTTGTCGTCTTCGCTTTGTCGATGTTCGGTCTGTACGATCTCAATGTCCCTATGTCCCTGAGGCAGAGGTTGGGAACGGCGAAGACGGGGGGCGGCGTTGTGGGGGCGGTCATACTCGGCGTGATCGCTGCCCTGGTTGTTTCTCCCTGCGTGGGACCGTTTGTGGCCGGCATCCTGTTGTATGTCGCCACCCATGGTTCTCCCGTGGTCGGCTTTGTGACCCTGTTCGTATTTGCGCTGGGGCTTGGAACTCTGTTCGTAATCATCGGGACATTCTCCTCGGCCATCAATGACCTGCCCAACTCCGGGGAATGGATGAACTCGGTCAAGCGGTTCTTCGGGTTTGTTCTGCTGTTGATGGCGCTCTATTTCCTGCGCACGATTATCGACACGGCGGTGACGACTATATTGGCCGGGCTGATGCTCATTGCCTTCGGCGTTTTTGGCGGCGGTCTTGATCGCCTTACGGCCGAAGCAGGTCTCTTCGCCAGACTGAAGAAGTTCTTGGGTATTCTGGCGGTGTTGATAGGAGCCTATCTGATGATGGGGACAATTCTGAGGGAAGGATTTATCCTGCCTCCAGCCGGCCTGTGGTTGTCTTCTACGGGAGCGACGACGGCACAAAGTGAGACCGGACTTATCACGTGGGAAACCGACCTCGAACAGGGACTGAGACGCGCCAGAGCTGAGAGCAGGCCGGTCCTGATCGACACCTGGGCTACCTGGTGCGCCAACTGCCGAGTGCTGGACAAGAGAACCTTTGGCGACTCAGGTGTGGCCGCCGAAGCCGAAAGGTTCGTGCCGATAAGAATGCAACTTGAGAAGGCCGGGTCGCCGACCACGAAAGATTTCATGACTCGTTTCGCTCTGAAGCATTACTCACTCCCCACCACGATACTGCTGGATTCGTCGGGGACGGTGTGCCGCATAATGCAGGGTGTGATCGATCCGGATGAGATGCTGGCCCGGATGCGCGCCGTGCGGTAGTACCTGCCATATGCCCGGGTAGTAGTCCGTCGTCTTCCTCCATTGAAGTTTTTGGCCCACCCGGCTTGACTGCCAACGGGGGCGATCTTATATTGGCGTCCAAGTTACAGTGAACTTAGAATCATCTGAGGACTATGCCGCGGAAAAAGAAAAACACTTCGGTGATTGCAATCTGTATCCAGGAACCGTTTGAAGACGGCTCCTGCATGGATTTGGGATCGATCCAAAATGACGACCTTCGCTTCCTGCACCAGGCCTTCATCACCGATACGATAACCGACGCACTCGATGTGGAGACGGCTGATGTTCGACTCTATTACATCGACGATATCGACCGCAAGCGGTTTGTGACCATCATATATGAGTACCTGCAAAAGAAGCTCTCCGGCAAGAGAGCCACAGCGTTCCGGAACAAGTTCCACCACTCAGAACTTCCCAAGGAGAGATGGGGGATCCGGATCGAGCGCGTGTTTGCCGACTGTTTCGCCGAAGGATACAAAAGCGTGCTTGTTATTGGCAGTCGTACGCCGACCATCACGTCCACGAAAATGAAGATGGCCCTCAACATGCTGAAGGAATCGGACGCCGTGTTCGGTCCCACTCCTGAAGGCCGGTACTATA
>JAGLXI010000095.1 GCA_023132995.1 Candidatus Zixiibacteriota bacterium
GACGGTTGTTCCTCTTCGTGCTGAGAGCCGGACTTGTAGACGTCGGTGAGCTTGTCAAAGGTGTACTGGTTGTCCAACTTGAGCTCGTCCTTGGTTGGATATTTGCCGGTCTGGCGTCCGTACTCGTCGAGTTTGCACATGTACTCGTGGTCCGGCTTGTTCACGCGGCGCTCGAACAACCCTCTGCCGCCGGTGACCATCTGAGCCACCCCATGGAAAAGGCCTGAGGCCAGGCCTCCTTTGAACCCGGCGTGGAAGTTGCGGGTCTTGAACAGCTCCTTTCCGGCCCAGCTTGATTCGAACCGTTCCTGATAACGGCTGAGTGACAGCGCGGAAAAATCATTGCTCTTGAGGCAGTCAAACACTGTTTCGGCGGCCATGATACCGGACTTGATGGCCAGGTGTATCCCTTTCAGCTTTTGCGGATTGAGAAAGCCGGCTGAATCACCGCACAGGAGCAGGCCGTCGTGGTAAAGGCGGGGCATCGAGTGGTACCCGTTGTCGGGAACGGTCTTGGCGCCGTAGTGAAGCATCGAGCCGCTTTCGAGGATCTTCCGGACAAATTGATGGGTCTTGAAGCGCTGGAATTTCAAATGCGGGTCATTGGTCGGGTCGGGAGAACTGAGCCCCACGGCATAGCCGACGGAAACGAGACTGTCGCTCATGGCGTAGATCCAGCCGCCGCCGTACTCGTTGCCGGGCTGGGGCCAGCCAATCGTATGATAGACCTGTCCGGCCTTGATTCGCCCTTTGGGGACCTCCCAGACTTCCTTGACGCCGGTGAGATATGCCTGGGGCAGACGATCGGTCGTGAGAGCCGTTATCTTCTCAAATGCCTGCCGGGTTACCGAGCCGCGCACGCCTTCGCAAAGAATCGTCACGGAAGCCTTGACAACCGACCCCGGCTCGAAATTGGCCTTGGGGTGACCCTCCTTATCCAGGCCCATATCCACAGTCTGCACGCCGCTCACGGCGCCGTCGGACATGACCAGTTCACCGGCTGCCAGTCCCGCGAAAACGTCGATCCCGCAGGCTTCGACCTGCTCGCCCAGCCAGGCGGTGAACTTGTTGAGCGAAACAATATGGTTACCCCGGTTGCTGAGGGGCGGGGGAGTATACGGGAACCTTACGTACGCTTCCCTGCCCAGGAAGTACATGGCGTCGGAAGTAACCGGTGATTCCAGTGGCGCCCCTTTTTCCACGAAGTCGGGAATCAATTCGGCAATGCCCCGGGGATCCATCACCGCTCCCGACAGCGAATGGGCGCCCACGTGGGAGCCTTTTTCCATCAGGAGAATTTCCGGCATTTCCATGCCTTTGTCAGCTTCGATCAATTTGGCCAGCTTGTACGCAACGGAAAGACCGGCCGGGCCGGCACCCACTATGAGTATGTCAACTTCAAGAACCTCACGCTCAATATCCATGCCTTTACCTTCCTTAACCATCCGGAGTTAATGGCATAAATATAGCGATCGGGGGAACGAAATCAATAGTGAAGCGTGGGAGCTACTTCTTACTGGAGCGTGGTACCCGCTTTGCCCGGGAGGGCGTCCGGTTATAGTGGTTTGGGACTTCAATCACGCGCGTTGACTGGCCGTCGGCACTTATTTGCAGCATCTCGGCGATGCGGCGATGGTCACTGCCGACTGTCACCAGGCGGGACGACTTTACTATCGGGCGACGGATCAAGGTGTGGTCCTTGGCCATCAGGCTGATAACCTGCTGCCGATCGGGAAGGTTTTTGTCGAGATGGAATTTGGTGTAGGCGTCGGACAGGGTATTGATGAAATGACTGATCTCAAGATGCCCGAAAAGTTGCTCGAGTTCCTCTTCGTTCAGAGGGTTCTCGTCCATGTCACGGATCTCAAGTATCACTCCGGCGTCTTCGATGAGTTTCTTTATCTCGGTGCTTACGTCATCGTTGCCGTAATAATAAAGCAGCGCTCTCTTGGGAGCCATACAACCTCCTGAAAAACCTAGGACTTTCCTCTATGTACAACCGTGGAGGCAAAGCCTCGTGCATACGTGGCACTCTAAGATCAGTCCCTGTACTGGAACACCCCTCGACGATCAACAGACGCGTTGCTACGTCAGCGACCTGTCGAAACGACCGACCACAAAGAATCGTATATAAACTAATCTTACCAGCTTTTGTCAACAAGTTTTTGCCGTTGCCCAGCAGTAATTGTCATACTTCTATGACATACTGATCCCCGAACGTTGTGGTCCAAAACCGTCTCCTTGAGAACAGACACACAAACGGTGGTGAAACCGTAGTCGTTGGAACCCTTCTATAACCGTGAGCCTTGTTCCGGAATGGCGAATACGACAACTGCGATCGCCTTCGAGCAACACCCTTACTTAGAAGTATCGGCTAACGACCAAGCCACTTTAACTATCCCATCTCCAAACTTATAACGTAGTAACAGTCCCTTTGGTTCGTTATGGTTTGGTAAAACCCGGCATGAAATAAGATCGCATGGCTCCTATTTCGTTCCGGGAAAGCTATACCTCGGTCAGCGACAGTCACAGTCGCACGCTCAGGCTGATTCCGTCCCTGACGGGCATAATGGTGGTGAAGAAGCGCTTGTCCCGGTACAGGCGACGAGTGAACTCAATGATCGCCCCCGTAGTCTGGTCGGGCTTCTCTTGGCAGACCTTCCCGGACCAGATCAAATTGTCGGTTATGAACAGACCGCCCTTGCGGAGCTTGGGAGCAACGATGTCGATGGTCTCGGGATATTGTTCTTTGTCGATATCGTTGAGGATAATGTCAAAGGGGCCGTCTGTATTCATAAGGATCCGCCGGGCGTCACCGACGTGGAAATCGAACCGGCTTTGGAGGGCAGCCTGTTTGAAATAGTCCAGCGCCCGATGCTTGTTGTTCTTGTCGCCGTCGGTCATAATGATTTCTCCCCGCGAACGGCAGGCCAGCGAAAACCAGTAAGCTGAATAGCCAAAGCCGGAGCCCATTTCAAAGATCTTCCCGGCCCCGGTCACCAGGGCTAACTGGTACAAGAGCCGCCCCACCAGTGGACCGATGATGGGGAAACCCTGTGCGGAAGCGTAGGCCTCCATTTCCCGGAGCACGGGCGGCCGCTCCGGAGTCATCTCCATAAGGTACTTGTGTACTTCCTTAAACATGATTAACCCACTCCATCTTTACGAGTGCACCCGGCCGGTCAGTTCGGCTACCGCCTCTTCTCTCGGAGGGCGGCCGGAGTTTACAATTTACCCATTGTGTTCCGTCTTCACCGGTCTGCTCGTTGCCTCAGCCTTGTGACGCGGGCGGTGCCTCCAGAGATTCCGACCAGCCTGTCAATAACCTCTTCCACGAGGAACTGGGGTGTCGAGGCGCCGGCGGAGACGCCCACCTTGTCCACGTTCTCGTCTTTTCCGAACCATTCCAATCTGATATCGTTCTGTGACCCTATCAAGTGCCCTCGGCCCCCGGCGTCTCTGGAGATATTCACCAGTCGATTGGAGTTGGCCGATGAACGGGACCCTACTACCAGGAGCAGGTCAACCATCGGCGTCAATTCCAGGACTGCCGTCTGCCGGTCGGTAGTAGCCTCGCAGATGGTGTCAAAGACCTTGATATGCGGCCACTTTTCTAATGCCAGTGCCCTGATCTCATCGAACACTGTCACGTGGGCGGTGGTTTGTACTGTCAGGCCAAGCTTCCGATCGGGCCAGTCCGGCAGGGCCAGGAGTCCGCGACGATTGGCAACCAGTGATATTCTCGCAGGCGCATGCCCGAGAATACCGGCCGTTTCATCGTGGTCGGGATCACCGAAGTGGACAATATGATACCCCTTGGCGATGATTCGTTCGATAATCCTGTAGATGCGACTGACCAGTGGGCAGGTGGCGTCTACTACCTTCAGTCCTTTGGTCTTCGCCTTTTCAATTACGTCCGGGCCGACGCCGTGCGCGGAGATGATCAGCGTGCCGTCCGGAACGTCATCCACCGACAGTGCCTGCCCCACTCCTTCGTCGCAGAGTCTTTCCACGACCGCCTCGTTGTGCACGATCTCTTTGAGGATAGTGACTCTCTCGCCAAGCTCCCTATTCCGGGCCGTCTCCTCGGCGATCTTGATGGCGCGTTTGACGCCCATGCAAAAACCCTGATGGTGGGCAACAATGATCTCTCTTAGCATTCCCTTCCTTGCCTAAACGCCGAACCGAATCCGCCGGTCTCCTTCGGCACACATTCGGTACGCCAGTGGATATCCTCAGGGCAGAACAAACTCCCTGAGGAAGTATTTCAGCAGCCGCGTGTCGTCCTCCAGTTCCGTGTGGAAGGAACTGGCCAGCAGGTTCCTCTGCGAAACCAGGACAGGCGTCCCGCGGTATGTCGCCAGGCATGAGACAGTGCGTCCCAGCCGCGTGATCCGGGGAGCGCGGATGAACGTCGCCGGAAGGTCAATCTCGCCCTCGCCGAGATCGACCCGGAGGGTATCTTCAAACGAGAATACCTGCCGTCCATAGCCAGTGCGGACGATATCAATATCCATCAGTCCCAACGGTTCCACACCTGACTGGTTGTCTTCCACGCGGCCGGCCAGCATGATCATGCCGGCGCAGGTTCCCCAGATCGGGCGCGACCGACCGTAGCTCAGCAGCGGCCTGCGGAGATCGAAGCGGTCTATCAGGTGGTCCATGGTGGTCGATTCACCTCCGGGAATGATCAGGCCGTCGATCCGCTCAAGGTCCCCGGGCAGACTGACCGGTGCCGACTCTACACCCAGCAAGCCGAGTTGGTGGCAGTGTCTCTCGAAATCCCCCTGAAGGGCGAGAACTCCGATCCTTGTTTCTTTGAACTCCTTCATGGCATCGTTCCAGCCCGACAGACCGCCGAATCGGCGTTCAATAAAGGGGAAATGCCTGCAATGGTCAATCGGTTTCGGCTAAAGGGCGAGCCGGCTCTGGAGCTGAAAGTCCTGAAGACCGGCGGGGACTTCGTCGTAGGTCTTTCCGTTGAGAAGACGCCCGGCGCGTTTCTTATTTACACCGCCCCATTGCTTGAAGAAAAAGGGCACTTGCTGCTCACGGCACTGTCTCAGGATTTGCAGCACCCATTCTCTTCTGATCGGGCGGGCATGCGGGCCCGACTCGCCGCCGACAATTACCCAATCTATCCCCGCTAAGTCCAGATCGGGCAGCGGTTCGAGAAGTGGTTCCAGCGACAGGAACTTTGTGGCGGCGGCGGTCATTCTCAGGTCATCGATACGATTGTAATAGTGGCTGTTTTCCACCGTCACGCCCATCCAGATGTTCTCAGGCCAGGGCAGGCGCGCTTCCAGCTTGAGAAGGCGGTGTGACCTCTTGGTCAACATCTGAAAGACGTGGGCGGGCGCACGACACATAACATCAAACACCTGCGAGATGAAATCGAACGGAACGTTCTTGTGAAAGAGATCGCTCATGGAGTTGACGAACACTACCCGCGGCTTTCTCCATTTCAGCGGCGTCTCGAGCGCCTTGTGGTGGAGCGTGACCTTAAACCCGTTCCTGTAATTGGGGGAACCCATTGCCTGCAGACGGTGGGCCATGCGCTCGGCATAACAGTTGACGCATCCGGCGCTTATCTTGGTGCAGCCGGTGATCGGGTTCCAGGTGGAACCGGTCCACTCGATTTTCGACGTAGTTGGCATTAGCGATTCATCCAATACCGACGTCTCCCGCTCTGTTCTGTACACAACATAATCTCAGACGGGGTTCTGTAGAATCACATTTCTCGACACGCAGGGCAAGCAAAATTCGTCGAGCTGCTGACCTGACATGAAAGAAGTAAGACCCTGCCCGTGATCGCAACAACGCTCCGCGACAAAAAAA
>JAGLXI010000096.1 GCA_023132995.1 Candidatus Zixiibacteriota bacterium
TTACTCAAGGGAGATTTGCACGTGCCTTATAAGGAAGGAATCATCAAGAACACGGAGTTTATGACTACCACCGAGCTGGCCAAGAAACTCAAAATGAATGTCCAGGTTATCACGCGCAAGGTGCAGGCCGGCGAGATATTCGCGTACAAGATCGGCAAGGACTGGCGCATTCCGGAACAGTCAATCTACGACTGGCTCGAAGCCCAGTCCAATCACAGGACTTCGTCCGCGCAGAAAACAGCCCCACCGGCGGGCGACGCCAAAGATATCAAGGCCCCACCAGCGCGTCACAGCAGGCGCCGGCATCTGCTGCAATACATACTGGCCCAGTTTGAACCGGACAGAGCCTACGCGGAAGAGGACGTTCATAAAACCATTGCCCGTTACCACGACGATTTTGCCGTCATTCTGCGGGAATTCCTTGACGAGGAGATGATGGACCGGGTGAACGGGACCTACCGCCGCCGGGCCGGTTACAGATTCTCTGGTTGAATGTCCCACCGCAGGCTGCCCGGATTCTGTTTCCCGTTCTCGCATAATAACAAGAACCCCCGCCCGTGTAAGTGGGCGGGGGCAATCTGCTCGGCAGGAGGCTGAATTCGCGCCCCCTGCTTATGGGGAGGGACTTCCCGCCGGTCTCGAATAGCCGCGAAGTTGCTGATAGAACCCGTCGTTCTGATTTATCTTGTACTCGGCGTACTGATCCATCACTTTCTGAACATCACCGTACCTCCCGGTACGTGTCAGAACCGTCACCAGTTTGCGGAAGGCGTAGCTGGAATTGCGGTTGCCCTCGAACGCCTCAAGGGCCAGTTCGACGCCTTCGTCGATCATGCTGGAGTCTCCACGCCTTCGGCCCAATTGCACTTTGGTGAGACCGAGGTCCTGGCGATAGAACAGGTTCTCGGGGTTTGATTCAAGGAAGGACGTGAGGCTGTCGTGCAGTCGGGTCCAGAGCTGTTCGGAGGTGGCGCTGTCTCCGCTGTTGTCGTAGCGTTCCACCAGCAGCAGATAACTCTGCCAGTACTCAGGGTAGACTTCGATCATCTTCTCAGCCAGCTTCACGGCTCTCTCCTCGTCACCGGCGGCGGCCAGTTCGTCAAAAACACGCGTGGAGTTCATGCCGATCGTGACAAAGACACCGGTGGCGTTTTCATCGCGCCACACTTCGGAACTCTCGTAACCGTCGTACCGGTACGTGTTCATGAACAGATCGTATCCCTTCTCACGATCGACCGGGCGATCCGGGGGGTGCCAGTCCAGTTTGTGCAGGACTCCGACCGAATAAGTATGTTCGCGCAGTTTCAGCGGCGACTCGGCGTAAGGCGGCGAACTGAAGTATATGGGCTGCTTCAGCTTGAGACTGTCGCCTTCCTTGTACGTGCTTTCCCAGACGATCTCATCCATCATCATGTCCTGGACTTTTACAATCCGATCCCCGTATGGGGCGGGTTGCAGGTAGGTCTGCCGTTTGCGCGCGCGGTCGAAAAATCTTTTGAGCGGGCGGTTGCCTTCAATGCCGGGCACCACCTCGTAGGGGTGCCACAGTATCTGTTCGTCGCTCAGCGATATCGGCACCCCGTAGCGGTTTTTCATCTGCTCCGTGTACCAGTCCGTGTTCAGGAGGGAAAGATTTACGACGCGCACGTCAAGCCGATAGCCGTACACCTCCTGGATACACCACAAGGGGAAGGTGTCGTTGTCGCCGGATGTGAAGAGTATTGCGTTGGGTTCACAGGTGTCCAGGATGTTGGCCGCATAGAGGTACGGGATGGAGTTCCCGGAACGGTCGCTGGCGTGGTAGTTGTGCGCTATGGTCACAACGGGCAAGAGGACAAGTCCTGCCGAGGCCGCCAGCACCAACTGCCGCCGGGCGGGGTTGTCGGCCGCCAGGCGATCTCTGAGGAACTGCATGACCGCAGAGACACCCATGCCCATAGCGATGCCGAAGAAGACGAAAGCGGGCGTAAAGAA
>JAGLXI010000097.1 GCA_023132995.1 Candidatus Zixiibacteriota bacterium
TTGGTGCCGTCCGCAAAATTCATGTACAGGATAAGACCGACAGAGCACAATAAGAAGAGCGCGAAGAAGGGAAGTCCGATCTCAAGCCGCTTTCTTATGGCTACGATCATTCCGATCATTCCAAGCAGGAAAAAGGGCACAAACCACCACCCACCTTTTGAATACTGCTCCTCGAAATAGGACCAGTAGCCCATGTGCGGATGGCGACCGAACTGGTTTGACCACTTGGCTCGCCGCTGGAACATCCGATCCACCATCGAGATCTGCTGGTACTGCTTACGATCCAGGAAATTCTCAAACGTCCGCCAGTCCCTGGAAGGGTTGTTCTCGTCGATGCGTGGGTTGAGCGAAGACCTGATAGGTATATAGCCGTGGATCGACATCCCCAAAAAGGCCAGTACAACAATCGCCAGCCCGTTCTTCCACTGCAGGTTCCATCCCTGTCTTTTCGACAGCACGGCCAGCAGAAGCAACACCACCACTGCGCCGACGGTCGCCTTCTCGTATAGCGTGAACTGGATCATGACCGTCGACACGGAAGCAATGGCGAGCAGTATCGCCCAGTTGATCCGGCGGTACAACATGACCAGCAGAAGGACTCCAAGGAGACCGGAAACAGCGTAAAAGGCGCCCACGCCACCACGTCCGTTGCAGAAGAGTATGATAAAGAGGAGTTCCAGGATGAGGAACCCGCACATGTACAGCCAGTCTCTCTGGGTGGCGTCTTTCTTCAGGATGAAGAATATGGCGCAGATCGGCACCACCAGAAAGACGGTCATGTGAACGCCGATCCCCAATGTCGCTAAGTAGAATACCAGCACCATCGTTTTACCGGCGGTCATGGTTCCGCGTTGTTCAAAATACTTCAGGGCCAGCCAGACAATCGCAACCGACAGGGCCAGGGCCAGCCCGTAAACCTCAGCCTCGACCGAGTTCGCCCAGTTGGTGCGGGAAAAGGCGACAAACAAGCCACCGGCCACTCCGCCCACGTAGGCGATGAAGCGGTTCGGACGAGAATCCCGCTCCGCGGCGGGAAAGAAGTAGCCTACCACTCTTACGACCAGAAGATACGAAAACATGGCCGTGAAGGCCGATGAAATCACCGAGAGGTAGTTGATGCGATAGGAGATATCTTCGACAAACGGTATCATGCTGAAGAGCCGGCCGATTAGAACAAACAGCGGGGTTCCGGGCGGATGGGGAATACCGAGAGTGTAGGCGCAGGCAACGAACTCACCACAGTCCCAGAAAGAGAAACTGCGCATCACGGTTAGAGCGTAGAAGACAAACGATACGAGAAGAACACCGACGGCCAGCCAAGCATTGGTTTTGTCGAATGTCCGGCGGTCCGGGTCTGATATCTGGGTCAAAACTACCTCCTTAAGCCATCAGGAGTTATACCGATAATCAAGATGGCTGTCCGTTTTTTTGACAACCGGGTCAGAATATAACACGACCGTCAGGAAAACAACAGCACAATCTCGACGGGCGGGCCTTGCCCGCCGCAACATGCAGGAGGAATGACATGTTTATCTGGTGTGCAGTTCTTTTCATTTTGGGCATTGCAGCCTTTATCGATTCTATCTTCAACATGGGGGAGATTTTCAGAACCGCCAACTCGGTGTTGTTTCTGCTGATCTCACTGGGATTGTTGATTCGCACCACGACCAAGATGAAGACCAAAAAGATCGAAAACTATGAGGAGCGGATCTTCAACCTGGAACGCCAGGTTCGCGCTCTAAACGAGGGTCAGAAGAAGCTGGCCGACTTTTAACCGACACTCCGGTCAACCTCAAGTTCCCGGAGTTTCTTGCGGATCTCGGAACTGAAGGGGTAGTCGGCATACTCCTCCAGGAGCTGACGGTAGATGGCCCTGGCCTCGTCGAGCTTTCCGGGCCACGCGAGATACAGGTCGGCCTTGGTCTTCAGACCGAACGGTACGTAGTATGATTCCGGGAACTCACTGACCAGCCTCTCAACAAACTCCAGCGTCCCCAGCGAGTCGTCCCGCTCCAAGCTTACCTGTGACAGACGGAAGAGGGCCGCGTCGGCCAGTACCTTGTTCTTATTGTCGGCGACCGCGGTCAGCGCGACTGCTACCGAGTCCGGCAGGCGGCGCTGCTCAAACAGGACGGCTTCAGCATACTCTCCCAGCAAGTCATCGGAAGCGCCTTTCGCCTTATCCATCACCATCAGGTACTGCATGGCGTCGTTCACGTAGAAGCCGCGCGGATAATCAACCATGAGACGGCGGAACGCCACCCTGCTGGAATCGAAGTCCTTTCGGCAAAACGCAAGCAAGGCCAGATAGAAATCGATCTTCTCGGCGACTTCTTCATGCCACTTCTTCCCGGCCAGTTGCGTGAACCGGTCGGTCGCTTCGTCGAGGTCTCCCCGGCGCAGGTAGCAATGGGGAATCGCCAGGCTGGATCGCAGCGAGCCGGTCCCTATCGGGTAGTATGTCAGAACCGAGTCGAAGCAGGTCAGGGCGGCCGAGTAGTCGCAGAGGTACTCAAGCTGTATGTTGCCGATGTGGAAAAGGGCTTCGCCCTTTTCCTGAAGACGGGGGAACCGGGCTATGATCGAATCGTAAACGGAGATGGCATCGTCAAATCGACCCAGTCGGGTGAGCGCTTCGCCGTACATGAAGTACGCCTCGGCGAGGGCGGGGCTTTTCCGATAGCGCTCAATGATGTACTCACCCATCCGCGCCGCCTCTTCGAAGAGCTTGCGTTCACGGCAGGTGCGCATCAGAAAAACAAGCGATATACCCTCGGTGCTTTCAAGGGAGTCCTGCAGAACTGCAAACTCAAGAGCGCGATCAAGGCGACCGGACCTGACATAATGATGGGTCAGAAGCTTCAGAGCCCTGATGTTTGCCTGGGTCGCAAGCATCTGTAGTAGCACCTTTTCGGCGTCTGGCGAGGACTCCTCAAACCCAAGCAGGTCCAGGAGCCTCTTTTCCGCCTCTTTACCGATGCCGCTGGTGTCGTCAAGTACCGAGAAGAATTGTCCGGCAGCATGGTCATACTGCTTCAGTTCCGCCAGGATTTTTCCTCGCTGCAGAGCAAAGGCCGGCTTGTCCCGGAAACTCTCGCCGAGAGAGTCAAGAGCCGCAAGCGCCTCGGACTCCAGTCCCACTTCCATCATGCTCCGTATCACGGCCAGGTACTGGGCATCCGCACGCGCCAGTGCGACCGCCTTCCGGTAGGCCTCAAGTCCTTCGTCAAGCCGCTGCTGTCTGATCAGCACCAGCCCCAGATCCATGCGGATGCTATAATTGTCAGGGTGGCGCTCGAGAGCGCGGCGTGTCAGCTCCTCCCACTTCCCGTGTTGGTCGAGCTTCCGGTAACACTCTTTGAGCAACCGGTAGAGACTCAGGTTGTCCGGGTAAGTGGGATAGAGGGTCTCAAGAAGAGAAGCGGCGCCGAAGTAATCACTGCGCTTCATCAGCCTGCGGGCGAACTTGAGTCCGGCATTGAAACTTTCGGGATTGGCTGCCTTTTCGTAAATTACCGGGGCAGCCTCGGACTGGTCTTCAGTCTCGGCAGACCCACAGTAGGCGCAGGCTATCGACCACACGAGAAACAGCGTCAGCGTGGCATATCGGTTCATGGCCGTGGGGGCTCCACTGACGGCAGGGTGTTTCCGGGCTGCGACTCTATCTGAAGCAGCGCCTTGAAATACGCCTTGATCTGCTCTTCATACTGAGGGGGGTATTCATCAGAGAGGTAGCGGCGCAGCCTGTCCTCTAACTTGACGCGATCGTCCCGAAGGTCGGCCGAGAGGCCCGGTGGAACGTGGAAGATATCCGAGGTGGCGGTGGCGGCTTTTCGCTGCTCGGTGAAATCGCGTCTCTGTAATGAGCGGGATGCTTCCAGCATACGCGAGTATATTTTCAACTGCCGTTCGGTGGTCTGAAGACCGGCGTCACCACCGGCCAAGTCTTCCTCGACCTTCTTCATGTCGGCGGCTATAGCATCGAGACGGCCGAGGATTTGCCGCGAGTCGCTAAATTCCTCGCTGATCTGTTCCAGAGATTTGCGGACGGCTTCCTGCTCGCCGGCCAGCCGCTGCAGAGCCTCTCTTCCCTGCTCGCCCAACCTGGGATTCTCCTCACCGCCCGGTTTTGAGCACTCGCGCTGCGTCTTCCGGTTAAGGCTGTTCTGCTTATCGCACAGCGATTGGAGTTTGTTGACATTCTTGTCGCAGTTGCTGCCGTTCTTGCACTGGCTCTGCTGTTGGATCGACTCCATCAGCCGGATCGCCGCTCGATTGAGATTGACCATTGCTTCACGCTGTTCGCGGATGGCCTGGCTCCCCTGTTTGCCCTCGAATCCCTGGGTGGCCAGATCCATGCTCTGGGTGGCCTGGTGCACGAGTGACTGCAACTCAGCAGCGACAAACGGCGACTGCTTACCCAGCTCTGAGACTCGCTGTTTCAGCCCGTTACAGGCGCTCTGCAGGTCCTGCTGGGCCGCCGCCATGTCGTGCAGTACGACCGATTGCGGGTCGATCAGAGACGCCTCGTCGTGAAGCTGCTCCTGACTCCGCGACAGGTAGTTGCAGTCTTCAAGCGCCATCCGCATCGCCTTCTCAACTTCGCTCTCGTCCTCCCCCTGCATAGCGGCCAATTGCTCCTGCATCTCGTCAAGCATCTCAAGCAGTTTCGAGAGAGCCTCCTTGCCCCGATCTGTGGCCTGTTCTTTTTGCTTTTTCGAAAGCGCCTGCGACATCTCCCGCATGTCGTTATCGGCGTCGGTCTCCATGACCGCATCCGCGAACTTCTGAAGCTCCGGTGACTGGTCTTTGCTTGCCTCCCGGGCAAGGCTCTTCAGTTCTTCGACCTCCTTCTTGAGATCCTGCAGCGACGACTGTATCTCGTCCTCCTTGTCACTGAGCGCAGGAAGCTGATTCTTGCCGGTGGAGTCGGTCTTTTGGTTAACTGATTCCTGTTTTTTGGCAAGCTCCTCGGCCTGACGAATCATGGCCTCCATCTTCTGTTCCAGTTGCAGCTTTTTGAGCAGGGCCAGCGTTCTCTCGAGGCGTTCGAGCAGCTCTTCCATCGACATCTGGTAATCACTGATCGCCTTTTCCAGGGCCTTGCGGTCCATACTCTTTAGAGCCTCCATGAGCTTCCGCTGAGCCTCCTTCATCTCCGGGGTGGCCACCTCCTCAAACAGCTTCTGGATCTGAACCAGCTTCTCGAGGATTTGCCGGTCCAGGAGGGAGCTTTCCGCCAGCTTGTCGATGGCTTTCTCCATCTGTTCGGCCGACTTCTCGATCTTTTCGACCAGTTCGGCGTTTTTCTCGGTCACCGCCGAGAGTTCCTTTTGATGCTGCCAGTCGGCCTTGGGAAAGTCCTTCTGTTGCGCCTGTAGTTTCCTGCTAATGTTCTTGAACCGGTCGGCCACCTCCCTGCCCGTGCGGAGCAGTTCCTCGGTGCGTCGCACCTGCCGGGCGCTTGTTCCCTCGGCTTCCGCTATGATCTCTTCGAGCGACGGAAGGCGCGCTACAAATTGCCGCGAGAGGGTCACTTTCGGCCCGGAAATGCGATCATTGTCGGCCACCTCGAACAGGTAGGTCACGTAGTCACCCGGGAAAAGGTTGAGCCGGTCGATATCCCAGTTGAACTCCACCTCACCCTCGGTTTTGATGCGGTCGGAAAAATGAAGGATGGCGACATGTTCCTCCGGCGGTCGCGTTTGGGAATAGATCTGATACTTCAGCGCCAGCGAGGAGAAACCGTAGTCATCGAATATGCGCACCTTCAGCGGCAGGATCATATCGTCCCCCAGGTTGACGTCAAATCCCGGGCGTAGGACGTCGATCGCCGGGTACTCATCGGGAACGGCCGTGATGTAATACTCAATCGGGTCCGGGTTTTCCTCGCCTAAGTGATCGGTCAACCGGATATAATAGGCGCGCGAACTGTCGATGCGGAGTGCGGTCTCAGCCGATTTGTCCGTCACCTCCAGGGGCGTACGGCTGGAATCCGAAAACACCAGCTCCGCATGACGAACCGGCAGGTTGGTGGTCACCTTCATGGTGACGCGGCTGCCCACCACCGCCGAGAAGGAACCGTTGTTCTCATCGATAACAGTCGGCGGCAACTCGGTGTATTCCGGGTAGAAGATCGACAGCTTGATGCCGTTGACGCGGGGACGGTCGACAACGTCCACCTGCTGGATTTCCGTCTTGATGCGGCCGGCTTCGACGTAGTAGTCGAACGACTTGTTTATCTGCCGCAGCGTGGTTGACACCGTCAGGGAATCGCCGTCCGGGGACGGGGAGCGTCGCAGCCTGGCCAGGTCGACCTTTAACCTCTGCCAGTCGCCACCGACCAGGCGATGATAGATGAGGGCCGTCTCAGGAAACCGGTCGCCTACAATAACCGCGCCGATCTCGATGTCCCGATACTTGATCCACTCGACCGAGCCGGGAAAGGCGAAGACCTCGTAACCTAAGGGGGGCGCGATCTCAGTGGTCGGGTGGGAATAAACCTCGTACGAATATGTAAACAGCCCGGGAGCAACCAGGACAAGGGCCAGGGCCACAACCGCCGCCAGCGCCAGCATACGGCCGGTTCTGAGCACGGGGTAAAAGCTGACGGCGCGCCCGAAGTTGACCAGCGAGGCGTATTTTAGGGCTTGATGCTCGGTCAGGGCCATCAGTTCTGTGGAATAGCCGGGAGTCTGCCGCATGCGAGCAAACTGCACGGCTGCCACCAGCCGACCCTTCAGGGCAGGATTCAATTGCTCTAAGCGGATGGCTATACCGTCGACACTGCCGTGAAACAGCCGCACCAGAGCATGACCGGCAAAAAGAAACGCCCCCAGCATTGCCGAGAGAATCAGCACCGATAGCTTCAACCAGACCGGAAGGATGACAACGTTCGCGAGAAGCGAGAGGATAATCCATGTCGCCAGGATAACCGCCGCTGTTGTAACCAGACCCGCCGCAAAGGACACTAACCTCTGCTTAAGCAGGGTCAGCCGCAGCTTGCTGATCAGCCCGGCGCTGGATTTCGCTATGGCCACCGTGTTTTCCTCAGTCAGCGGTTCGGTGCGTCATTCTTCCCGCGAGAACTCGTAGTGCTTGTATCGACGGCGAGGCCTCAAACCGACAGTAACATGCAGTCAGTATCAGTACAACAGAGCATAGGCTAATATGTTTACGCCCATCCGCAGCGCTTGTTCCCGTTTCTCGGGCGGGTCACCATGCACTTGGGCGTCCTCCCAGCCGTCGCCGATGTCGGACTCCACGAGAAAATACAGCACCACCCGCCCGTTAAGGATAATGGCGTAGCCCCGGGGCGGCTTGTTGTCGTGCTCGTGGATTTTCGGCGGGCCGTTGGGGAAATCGTAGAAGCAGTGGTAGAGGTAATGATCGAACGGAAGTTCCACGACTTCCCGCTCGGGGAACAACTCTGCCATTTCCTTGCGGAAAGTGCGATCCATCCCGTAGGAATCATTAACAAAGAGGAAGCCGCCCCCGGAAAGATAGCAGCGAAGGCGTTCTTTCTCCTCGGCGGAGAAACTGATCACGCCGTGCCCGGTGGCAAAAAGGAACGGGTATTTGAACAGATCGGCGTCCATGATTGTGACCTGGCGCTCGATAGTGTCCACGGGAAAGTCGGTGTTCCGGGCGACGTAATGCTGGAAATTCGTTATGGCCGACCCTCCCCAGTACCAGTCGCCGCCGCCGGAATAATGCAACCTGGCCACCGTGACCGCGGACGGGGCGTCGTTGTCAGACAAAGACGTTACTTGAGACAGAACATCAACCAGCCGCCGCGTCGGTTCCCGCTGGGCATGGCCTGGCGCGGTCATGATCAGCGCCATGATCAGCGCCGCCACCGGGGTTTTCCGCAATATCTCCCACATACATACAATATACATTAGAAATGGAGCGGACGGTGAAAAAAGTTGGCGTGACACGCGGGCATTGGCCTGTAAATAGGAGAGGGCTGAAATCTCGGCGGGATTATCGAATGCAGGAGCTCAGGTCGCTCTTGTAATCTGTCATTGTTGCTACTTCTGAAGGTAGGCGGCTAACTTCTCCTTGAACTCCGACTTCTTGATATCCGTGTCCAGCACTCCCTGGTAGGCAATGGATATCTTGCTGGTCTCCTCGGACACGACCACGACGACGGCGTCGGAGACATCGGAAACACCGATCGCCGCCTTGTGGCGCATTCCGAACAGCTTGCGGTACCGCAGGTTGGTGGTCAGCGGGAGCGAGGCCGCAGCGGCAACAATGAAATCGCCGGCAACTATCACGGCCCCATCATGGAGGGGCGTATACGGAGTGAAGAGCGTTACCAAAAGCTCGGAGGAAAGCTCGGCGTTCATTTCCTTGCCCGACTCGGCAAAGTTGCGCAGCCCGGTGTTGCGCTCGATCACGATCAGGGCCCCATAGTTGAGCTCGGAAAGGCGCGCCGCGGCCCGGCTGATCTCGTCAAGCGTCTTACGTTGCTGTATCCTGACAAAGCGCCGGAAAAAACGATTCTGCCCCATTTGGGCAAGCACCCCCCGCAGTTCCGGCTGGAAGACAATCACCAGCACGATCAGGGCAAACGGCGCTAAAGTGGAGAACAGCCAGGTCAGACCCTCAAGCTGAAACCAGTAGGATACGAACGCCACACCGGCGATGAGCGACATACCCACCACAATCTGGGCCGAGCGGGTGCCCTTGACCAGTTTCATCACCTGGTAGATAATGAAGCCGACGATGAGTACATCGACCAGGTCCTTGAGGCCAAACCTCATGAAGTCGTACTGGAACAGGGTCATACCGTCTCCGTTATCGCCTGAAGCACTTTCATAGCCTCGACCGTCTCCGGCACGTCGTGAGCCCTGACAATCGCCGCCCCTTTCATCACTCCCACCGCCGCCGCCGCCAGCGAGCCGCCCAACCGCTCATGGGCGGACTTTTCGCTGTCGTGCAACATGCCGATAAACGACTTGCGGGAGGCGCCGATAATGACCGGGACCGAGAACCGGGTGAACTGCCGGAAGTGGGCCAGGATTTCAAGGTTGTCGGAAAGCCGCTTGCCGAATCCGATACCGGGATCGATGATGATCTTGGTCTTGTCAATCCCCTGACGGTTGCAAAACGCGATGCGTTCGTCAAAGAACTCCAATATCTCCTCCACGCAGTCGCGGTACTGAGGGTCGTTCTGCATGTCGTGAGGCGTACCTGCCATGTGCATCAAAACCACCGGGGCTTTCGAGCGAGCCACCACACCGGCCATGTCCGGGTCGAACCGGAGAGCGGATACATCGTTGACGATATCCGCCCCGGCCTCAAGAGCCGCCTGGGCCACACCGGCCTTGTAGGTGTCGATCGAGACAGGTATATCAGTCAGGTCCCGCAGGCGTTGAATCACCGGGATGACGCGTTGCCGCTCTTTGTCTTCACCCACCGGTTCGGCCCCGGGCCGGGTGGACTCGCCGCCGATGTCAACGATATCGGCGCCGTCCTGCTCCATGCGCAAAGCATGTTCCACCGCCGCCGCGACGGTCGTATGCAGCCCGCCGTCTGAGAACGAGTCCGGGGTGACGTTGAGAACTCCCATCACCAACGGTCGTGACAACGCCAGTTGCCTTCCGGGCGCAATTGGAATCACGCGTCTGATTTCCTCCGGCCTGTGAAAGGTCTGTTTCTGCATCGGAATACCTCAGCAATATAGTACGCAATTGTAGCGGCACAAATCAAGTGAGAAAAAGGCAGGGGGGCGGTTTGAAATTGCCGAGCGGCGTTAGAACCTTAACAAAAGCCTCCGTCATCGCTGTATTGAGACTAACGGCAAGAACCCGGCAGCGGTCGCGCTCGGCCGCCCAGGCGGCCTCAAGGGTGGGAAGGCGCGGGCGAAGAAGCTGACTGCTGAACAACGTCATCAAATTGCCGTGAAGGCGGCTTTAGCTCGGTGGCGAAAGTCTTCCGAGTAGCTCCCGCCAACTCCAGCTCCAGCTCCAAGACATCATTTGTGAAATCTAAGATCAACTGAATGGGTTCACCCTCGTTGTTGTTATCGTTGAAGCTGTCCACATCTGTTTTCAGCTTCCGGCAATCCCCGACTATGCCTTTCCTTCTCTGCTGAAATGACAGAGCCATATTATCTCGACTTGCCGTGAGCAGGGGATACCATAAAGATGTCTGCTTTCCGTTTTCCTCCCTTATAACCGGATGAAATCCTCTGACTTTTCGTCCTTGTGCATCGGTAAAGCACTGTTCTCGTAGTGCGCTTCTCACCTTCTCCTTGCATAGCTTGCGAAGTGCGGACGATTCAGGTTCCCAGTAGCCCTGTCTGATTATCCAATCAGCTACTTCATCTAAAGTAATAGCGTCGACGTTGTGTTCCCGCATATACTGCTGCGTGTATCGCCGAAACTGTTTGTTGAGGGTTGTCATCAATTCATCTCCTACAATGACACTGTTTTACCCCAGCCGTCCGTTAAAGCGGTGGCTGTGATTATATTTCTGATTTTGACCAACATTGCACGAAAGTGCGAATAAGGCACTCTGCCGCGATGCTGAAGCTGTCCGACTATTATCCCTCTATGAATACCAATTCTACGAGAGAATCCTATGATTGATGATCTGGAATAAGTCGGATGATTGCGGTTAATGAAATCCTTCAGTTCGTTTTGGTCTATCAACGTCGCCACTGCGAACGCATCTGCTCTTTTTTCAATACTCGGCTTCTCGTCTGTTGGCTGCGATCCTTCCCCGAACATCTTGTTTTCAATCACAGGTTGTTTAAGTCCATCGCGGTTCTTAATGTGACTCAATTCATGAATTAGAGAATGCCAAAACCAGTCAATTCTGTCGTACCTTAGCGAAAGCACAATAACGGGCGACTGTTCGTCGAGCCAGAAGCAGGCACCATCAATCTTCGTTTTTGGCAGGTGCTCCAAAATCAGGAACCTGATTCCATACTTTGATAGAATGCCGGGCAAATGCCGAAGTTCTTCCGGCTCATATTTGAGAACCTCAATCTCCTCCAATAGACCGTCGAAGTTTCTACTGGAATATGGACCCTCAACTGGTAGGGCTTCGGCCAGCTTCTTGGCTCTCTTAAGCCATGCAAGCTGCGTACTATTCAGCGATTCGTAACGAGTGGATTTTCTTGCGGCATGCTGGAAAACCACCTCTTGGTCGATGCTGTCGATCTCAAGAAATCGACAGATTTCAGCCTCTAATACGTTAATATTCGTTGACCCTTCTATCCAGCCCCGACGTAACATATCGCTTATAGGTGCCTTCTCATACAATCGCGCTCTTCGGGCAACCGCATCATCAGCCGATGAAGTTGTTGCGAGCCTGTATGCAGACTGGAGGTTAAGCCATACTTGTGCACCAGTCCCAAAGGCATCGCCGAGAGCTTTAGCGAGTTCTGCCGAGATAGATCGACGACCTGCAAATAGGTCACTGACAATATTCGGCTTACATCCCAGAATAGCTGCTAAGTCCGTAGGTGTCCACCCCCGCTCTTCAGCCTCTTCACGGATGTACTCACCCGGAAGGAATCCCTCGGGAAGCATTTTGTTTTTCATGACTAATGAGGGTCCTCTATTTTTATGATTCGCACTTTTTCATAACCATTGGCATTCACGAACTTCAGTCGAATCCTATATTGCTTGTTTATTCTCACAGAGTGATAACCTTTGTACTTACCTCCGAGTTTCTTTAATTTGAGTCCTCTGAAGGCATATAGCGTTTGTCTGCTTGGTGCCTGCATGATCACATTCAGCCTTCTCCGGTATTGCCGGATAATTGTTGATGACCAACTACCGATATAGGTACCATCGAAGGCCAACCTCTCAAACTCAGAATCTTGAAACTCAATATCCATCCACACCTATTATACGGCTGAAGTTCGAATATATCAAGTACTATTTTACAATTATTGTAAAATAGTACTTATCAATAGAAAAATGCTCTCGTATATTAGGTCACGATGAACAAGCTCAGTAGACAGACAAGAGCGCAGGTCGTGGCGGCTTTGGTTGAGGGAAACTCAATCCGGTCGACTGTCCGTATGACCGGAGTGGCCAAGAACGCGGCGGCTAAGGTACTGGTAGACACGGGCATAGCCTGCACAGAATATCAAGATAGAGAGCTTCGGGGCTTGACAGGATAGTTTACGGACCCAACACCCAGAAGGGCGCCGCACCACGGCAACGCGAAAAGACTATCTTTTCTGAGCATAAAACGAAGCGTTGGCGCTAAAGGGAGCCTCTGGGCGATTCACTCAGCAACGCGGAATCCGGCATCCGGGCCGGGGCAATACGGGATGCCGCCAAACAGGAGAGTTCAATTGTGGCCCAAGACAGAGAATTGACGCATGAAAGGCTGACACAACTGTGGCAGTCCGACGCCGTTCCGGTCCTTGACGCGCACCGGGGCAAATGGGCGCTGCTCAGCGACACTCACTTCGGAAACGGAGGCAAGGCGGATGACTTCCGCCACAATGAAAAAGCCCTTGTGGCCGCCCTGGAGCACTACCACCGGGACGGTTATTCGCTGATATTTCTTGGGGACACCGAGGAGTTCTGGCAGTTTGACCTGGGAGAGATCGTTGCCAGGTACGAAGACAGCATCTACAGCAGGCTCAAGGCGTTCGGCGATGAGCGCGTCCACCGGGTTTACGGCAACCATGATATTGACTGGCGGACGTTGCCCGACCCAGCCAGGAATACGCCGGCGAAGGCGGTATGCGCCACCGAGGCCCTGAAGATGCGTGTCGGTGAAGGTGACGCCTCCATGCTCTTAGTGCATGGTCACCAGGGCGATCCCAAGTGTGACAAGGAGGCTTGGGCCAGCCGGTTTTTCGTGCGCATCTTTAGATCGGTTGAACATATCGCCAAGGCCATTGGCCTGTATGGTCACTCTTCGGCCACCAAGTCACGCATCACCGAAGACTATGAGCAAATCCTGTACGCCTGGGCGAAAGGGTCGAAGGTCATGCTGCTGTGCGGCCATTCGCACCGCGCTATCTTCGCGTCCAAATCGTACGCTCGACGACTGAAGGACAATATCCAAGGGCTACAGGAGCAGATCGACGCAGGAGCTGTCTCTGAAACGGAGAAACGTCGCCTCAGGAAGGAGCGGGACAGGCTGAAGAAGAAACTCAGGCACGAGAAAAAGCGAGACCGAGAAATCGACCCGTCCGATCCACAAGGCGAGCCTCTGCCCTGCTATTTCAACACCGGCTGTGGATGTTACGAAGACGGGCTGACGGCTGTCGAGATCGCCGCTGACGCCATCAGGCTGGTCAAGTGGCACCGGGAGCCGGGCGCAGGACCCGCTTTCGAGGTGTATAGGGAAGGGAAGCTGAGTGACTTCCTGCGAGAGGTCGCTTCGCAGGGCGATGGGAGCACAGCCCGGCCGACGGCCGCATGTTCACTGCCATGACTGAGGTAAGTTGTAATGGGATGTCGTGGTGTTGTGCCGTCAGGTGTCGGGCAGGAAGAGGCGATCCCATTCGTTCACAACGGGGCAAGATCAGGACTGATCTATGTAACTGCGTGCGGCCGGATGCCGCGAAAGGCTTATCGGTTGACGCCAACGTCAAGCCTGAAATCCCGCTGGGCCAACAGGGCTTGCTGGCGCTCGCGGATCATGTCCTCGGTCATGGAGAAATCCGGCCCCGTGTTTTCGATCATCACGGATGAAGTACAGGAGGCGTAGTAGCCTGCCCGCCGAAGGTCCCCTCCGGTCTTGAGATACTCAAACGTAAACCCGGCCATGTAAGTATCCCCCGCGCCGGTCGAATCTATCAGGTCGATGCCGTAGGGAGGGATATCGATAAAGTTCGCACCGTCGTACACAATGGAACCCAACTCAGCCAGCGTGACAATCACGATCTTCGGTCCCCACGATTTGATAACGCGTGCCGCTTCATAGGGGTCCTGACGACAGTCGATACCAGTGAGTATTTGACCCTCCAGTTCGTTCGGCTTGACGATATCGAACCCACCAAGCGTCTCTTCGATCCCTTCGCACTTCTCGTGATAGATGCGCCCGTTTTCGTCAGCGCCACGGATCAATCCTTGCGGGTCGCAAAAGAAAAGTCCGTCGAACGACTGCCTGATCTTGCGAACAGTTTCAAACGATACTTCGCCGAGAATCGGACCAATCAACACCGCATCAGAATCCGCATACCAACTCGGGTCGATTTCACCGATATCAGCCGCGCGTCCCAGCAGATCAAGCGTCCTGTTCCCGAAGTCATCATAGTATATCAACGAAAACCCGCCGGTTTCATCCGATGGCACGATACGATACTCGACCCCCAGCGTCGATAACGCACTCTTGAAGTGTTCGGCGTAGTCATCACCGATTGCCCCGACCAGGCGCACATCGGCCCCCATCTTGGACAACGCCAGCGCGGCGTTGGTGGAACATCCGGAGAGCACGCGCCCGTCCGGTTCGACTTTCTTGGTCTTGATATAATCGTAAACGGGATTACCGATAGCGGTGATCATGTTAGCACTCTCAAACTAGCGTTCCTGAAGCAACAGGCGACCCTTCTTGTCCGTAGCTTCCCAGTCGGCGTTGGCTACTTGCTCCAAACGTACATACGCTGCAACCAGATGTTGGTAGTCACCCCCCATATGAGGTTTCAGCCTTTTGAATATGACGTACAGAGCCTTTATGTTAAACACATTGAGCACCATCAGCCAACACTCCAGAGCAATCACATGATCTTCAGTGGCATTTGATCCTTGTCTGAAGAAGGGATACTGGTTGATCACAAATTCACGGTTTTGATGACTTATGCTGGACAGGTATTTATAGACCCCTTTCCAATCCGGGTAATCTGCTTCCTTCAGGATATCTCGGACCTTGCTTGGCTCAACTCTCTGTTTCTTCGCAAGTGCGGGTCGCATATGCATCGCCCACAACTTGTGTGCCACCTCCTGAGCTAAGCGTAAATGATGCAAACCAGACGACAAGTATCCGTGTCTAAAGCAGTCTGTGATGACTTGGTTTATCTCCAGCATGAAATCCACTAGCGATAGTACTTGAAGCTCAATGTCTGATTTGTTCGGGACGATTGTGAGCAATCGTATTGCGCATGAGAGCTCTTTTTCTATCTTCCGCCGAAAGACGATATAGTGTCGCAATCGCTTCTGAAGTACTTGTCCAAACTTTGCCACCACTCACACATCTCGCTTGTTGCCAAGGAGTTTCTTGGCGTAAATCAATCGCTGGATAGCGGTGATGAACGAAGCAGCCCCGACAACAATCAGAGCCAACTCCAACCATCCACCCTTGGGCCAGGTGCCGCTGGGGAGCCAGTGTTCAATAATAGAGCCGGCGATTATCAAGAGGAACTTCTCCACCCGGCCCATGACGCCGACCGCGCAGTTTTCGATCTTGCCCATCGACTCGGCCGTTGCGCGTGTATAACTGGCTATGATCATCCCGAACAATGCGAACAGTCCCCAGCCCGGATGGACCGCGCCCGACATGGTGATCCCGGCCAGAATGAAAAACTCGCCGTAGCGATCGGATACATGGTCCAAAATGCCGCCAAAGACGGTACCGAGATTTCCGGCACGCGCCGTCGAACCATCGAGCATGTCAAGAACCGCCGAGGTGATCATCCAGGCCACACCCCAGAGCATCGCGCCATGCCAGAAGAACAGCCCGGAGGCCACCGAGCATAGCAGAGATATTCCAGTCAACAGGTTTGGTGTCAAACCCATTTTGAGACAGATGCGTCCCAGCACCAGACTGGACTCTTCATACCATTGTCTTTTGCGCTGGTTGAGCGTTCGCTCGCTATTCTGAATTTCGGTTCCGGCCATGTCGGAATATAGTACCCGTTTCCGCCGAGGTCAACAAAGAGCCAAACCATTTTCTACCGGTTCGAAACCATCACCACTTCACCCTTCTATATGATTGACAACAGCGGCACGGCATGGGATATTGTCGCCGATGTTTATAGATCAAGTCGAAATCGAAGTTCAGGCCGGCAACGGCGGATCGGGATGTATGTCGTTCCACACCGAAAAGTTTGTCCCCACTGGCGGGCCCGACGGTGGCAATGGCGGCCGGGGCGGGGATGTAGTCGCGGTGGCCGACAGTAACCTGGCCACTCTGCTGGATTATCGGTATCGCCGGCACAGCAAAGCAGAAAACGGTCGCGGGGGAGAGGGGGGCAACAGAACGGGGCGCTCCGGCAAAAGTATTCGCCTGCGGGTGCCGGTGGGAACGCTGATCATAGATGTCGACACAAAGGAACAAATTGCCGATTTGGATCAGGCCGGAGCGGAAGTGGTGCTCGCCCGCGGCGGTCGCGGTGGGCGCGGCAACGCTTATTACAAGTCACCCACCAACCAGGCGCCCCGTCAGTTTCAGCCCGGTCAACCGGGTAAACATCGGAAACTGAAAATGGAGTTGAAGTTGTTAGCCGATGTCGGACTGGTTGGAATGCCCAACGCCGGTAAGTCGACAATCCTGGCGACCTTCTCGGCAGCGCGGCCCAAGATTGCCAACTATCCGTTCACGACTCTCGTGCCTAATCTGGGCATTGTCAAGATTCGCGATTTCAAGTCCTGTGTGATGGCCGATATCCCGGGTCTGATTGCCGGCGCTTCTACAGGCAAAGGATTGGGACATCAGTTTCTGCGTCACATTCAACGCACGCGGCTATTGATTTATGTGATCGATATCAATGAACCGGACATTCAACATACTCTGGATGACCTTAAGAAAGAGTTGGTCGAATTTGATCACACTTTGGTATCGCGACAATCGTTTGTGGTGATAACAAAGGTCGACACGGTCTCCGAAAGTGATCTAAAAGCGTTTTGCAATAGACTGCCGGATGATTATATTTACTTATCGGCGGTGACACATGTCGGCGCCAAAACGTTCATTCAGGAGATTGAGAGGCACCTTGACCAACGGTGAAATGAAAGACTGGCTGGTTGACTGTATCGGGTTGCTGTGCATACCGGGCGTCGGGCGCACGCGCTATCGGAGATTGGTCACTGCCTTCGGGTCTCCCTCAAACGCCCTGTCAGCTTCGGTCAGCGAGTTGGAACAGGTCAAGGGGATGTCACGAACGATTGCATCGGCCATCAAGGACGAATACGACGGTCCCGAAGCCCGAGCCCTGGCCTCCAAGATCATCCAACTGGGATGGGCCGCGCTGAGGCTTGAAGATGCTGAGTATCCGCAGTCGCTACGTTCGACCCACGACGCACCCCCGCTGTTGTTTCGTTTAGGCGAAGCTACCCCCCCGGATGAAAAGATGATTGCTATCGTTGGCACCCGCAAACCATCGGAGAAGGGTCGCCTGTTCGCATCCAAATTGGGGACCACTCTGGCTCGAAGCGGCATCACGGTCGTTTCCGGTATGGCTGAGGGGATCGACTCGGCTGCTCACAACGGCGCGCTTGAGGGAGGCGGCAAGACAATCGCGGTGCTCGGCAGCGCCCTTGACGTTATATATCCAGCCACTAACAAGGGATTGTCCGAACGTATCAAGATGCAGGGCACTATATATTCCGAGTACCTTCCCGGCACCAGACCGGACCGCGCCTTCTTTCCCGAACGCAACCGTATCATCTCCGGTCTGTCACAAGGCGTGGTGGTGATAGAGGCGGGGAAAAAGTCAGGCGCGTTGATCACAGCTTCGCACGCCCTGGAGCAGGGGCGTGAACTGTTCGCGGTACCGGGTTCGCCGCATGATAACATGAGCGAAGGCACCAACGAACTGATCCGCAAAGGGGCAAGATTAACCACCTCGCCTGATGACATCTTTGACGAACTACCGACGCTCAGAGGTGAAGTCGCAGCCAGAAAGTTTATTCAACTGCCCGATATGACCGACAACGAGAAGAAACTAACCACCCTGTTTGCCGCCGGACCTATGCAGGTCGATCAACTGTCACGGGCCGCCGAATTGCCGGTGGCACAATTGATGGAACTCCTTTTGGCTCTGGAACTCAAAGGTGTGGTCCGCGAACTATCCGGTAAACGATTTGTCCTTGTCGAAGAGTACGC
The DNA here is from genome assembly GCA_023132995.1 of Candidatus Zixiibacteriota bacterium. Lineage (GTDB taxonomy): Bacteria > Zixibacteria > MSB-5A5 > GN15 > FEB-12 > JAJRTA01. The sequence goes on from JAGLXI010000097.1 coordinate 18,031, forward strand.
ATGACCAAACAGACCGTCAGTATCGTCAACAAACTCGGTTTGCACGCCCGTCCATCGGCTATGTTTGTCACTGAAGCAACTCGTTTCCAAAGCGAGGTCTGGCTGACCAAGAATGGTCAGCGTATCAACGGCAAGTCGATAATGGGGGTCATGATGCTGGCCGCCGAGATGGGCGCAGAGATCGAGATCGAGGTTACCGGTCCCGACGAAGAAGCATCGATGGCGGCTTTGGTCAAAGTTATCGCGTCAGGCTTCGGCGAGGAGATGGGGTGACCCAGTGATAAATCACGTCTTGCGCTTCGCGCGATACAACCTCACCCTGAGCGAACTCGAAGAGCGCATGGTCAAGCCGTGTTTTTGTGGTTTCGCCACGTGGCACAGAAACGCGCGAAGCGCAAAAAACAGGTTTACCTGTGTCATTCCCGCGCACGCGGGGAATCCATCTTGAATCGTTCCGTTGGGTCTTGATTCGCTG
>JAGLXI010000098.1 GCA_023132995.1 Candidatus Zixiibacteriota bacterium
GTCTACTATTTGGGGAAGCTTACGATAAGGCTGAGGATTCCGGCACGGAGATTGTCCCGGTGGATAGTGTGGCCGGGATAACCCGTGACCTAAGCGACATCACCGATCTGGTCGTCCTTGACGCCAACTTCGCCGGCAAGGCGGAACTGTATCGAATGTCAGAGGTATGCCGCAGCTTCAACGTCCCGTTCGTGGTCGTCAATCGCCTTCAATTTGGAGACGGCCTCGGTGACCTCCTCAGCAGCGCTGAGACAAGTTTCGATAAGGTTCCACCCCTGGGGATACTCTCCGGTAGCGACGCAGTACCGGCTGTCTCTGCTGATGGATAGAGACCGTAGCGGGGCGACCGGATCGAGTGGTCTGTCTGAGCAATCAGGTCGTGTCGCAAACAGCGCGGTTACTTCCTCACCCTAACCGTCAAAATGCGCTGGCCCTCAACCCGCTCTACCTCGAACTCAAGATCATGCCACCTGATTCTCTGCCCCTCACTCGGCACAGATCCCACCAGATCGTAAATCAGTCCGCCAACAGTATCGTAGTCGCCCTGTGCGTAGTCCGTATCCAATTGATCCTGGAGCTTCTCGACCAGCAACCCGGCGCTGACGCGGAAGCGGCCGTCGGGAAGCTTTGCGAATTCTGCTTCCTCTGAGTCGTGCTCATCCTGGATTTCGCCGAAGATCTCCTCGATTATGTCCTCCAGCGTTACCAGTCCGGCCACGCCGCCGTACTCGTCCGCTACCAGGGCAATATGCTGCCGGCGGGATTTGAACTCCTGCAGCAATTCACCGATGATCATGGTTTCAGGCACGAAGTAGGGCTGCCGCAGGTACTTGTCGAGAACAAATGTCTCCCCCGGTTCAGGCATCTTATTGAAGAGGTCCTTGACATAGATCATGCCAATGATCTTGTCAATCTCCGTATTGTAAACCGGATAGCGGGAATGGCCGTCCCTTAGTACGAGTTTGCGGATTTCTCTAAAACTCATCCCCTTTTCTATCGCGGTGATATCCATTCGCGGCACCATGATTTCGCGCGTCACTGTCTGGTCCAACTGGAATATCTGGCCGATCATCTCCTTTTCTTCTTCCTCGACGATGGTCTCACCAATGCCGGCCTCATCGGCCAGAGTCTCGATGGCCCGTTCCACCAGGTCTTCCTTATCTTCCTCGGAAACGGGTATTCCGTCTGAAGCGTGCCTGAGCGCCCGCCGGTACAGCCAGACAAGTGGATAACAGATACGATAAATGATTGCGATCAGCCACAGGTATTTGATCATCTGGCCACCAATGGCGTGCCGCGATGAACGTCGGGGAAGGTACTCCACAATGACGACATACGACAGCCAGACAAAAACCAGTCCCGGCACGCGCCACAGCATGGCGAGCACCTCGGTCGTGGTGGATAATAGATGGCTGCCCAATTGAACGGCCGCAGCCGTAACAAGAACGAGGACCAGGGCTTTGTAGACCAGGGCTATCTGGACAAAGGCCCGGGGATCCCCGGCCAGTTTCTTCAGGAACCGGCGCCGGGATGCGGGAATCGAGTTGAAGAGTGTCTCTACTTCCTCCGGGTCTATATACACCGCCAGCGAGTACAGCGAGATCAGGTAACCTGTCAGGTAGGCAACCACGACACCTGCTAAACACAAGAGTTCAACCACCTTCAGTTACCCCTGCTGAGACGATCCAGGAAATAATCCTCGCGCGCCTTCATTTTCTTTTCATCCGCGGCCCTGGCGTGATCATAACCCAGCACGTGGAGAAGGCCATGACAGGCCAGGCGAAGGATTTCCGCTGAAAGGGAATGTCCGTATTTCCTCGCCTGCCGTGTGGAGGCTCCTACGCAGATATAGATTTCACCTACCGTGCCGTCCTTGTCTTGCGGATCGTCAAGGTTGAATGAGAGCACGTCGGTTGTTCTATCTATTCCCCGGAAATCCCGGTTGAGCTTGCGGATCTTTCCATCAGTTGTGAAGACCAAGTTCACCTGGCCGGCAAACGCGTGGCCGGTTTCCTCCCTGATGACCATTTCGCAAAGCCGCACGAGGCGCGTTACCGGCGCCCGCACGGCAGTATCCTTGAAAATACGGAGTTTCACTCTTCTTCTTCTCCCTCGTCGGCAGCCCGCTTGGGATAGACAACGCGACGGTGGAAAGCGGCTGTCAGCCATTGCGCAAAGGCATCTCTGATTTTGGCCAGATCACGAAGCGTCAGGGGGCATTCGTCAAGCTCCCCCGACTGGAAGCGGTCGTTGATGATGCGCTGGATCAAATTGCGGGTCCGGGCCGGCTTGGGGTCGTCAAGGGTCCTGCTGGCGGCCTCCACGGCATCGGCCAACATGGCGATCCCGGTCTCGCGAATCTGGGGCTTGGGTCCGGGATAGCGGAACTTGTTAGCCACCGACTCGTCGGCGCCCTGTTCAATGGCCTTGTTGTAGAAGAACGACATCATCATGGTGCCGTGGTGCTCTTCGACAAAATTGAGAACGTCGTCCGGGATGTCGGCTTCTTCTCCGAGCTTCCGACCGCGTTTCACATGAGACGAAAGGATCATCGCCGATGCCGACGGTGTCAAGTCGTCATGCTTGGACTTGACGCTCAACTGGTTTTCGACGAAATACTCCGGGATTTCGATCTTGCCGATATCGTGGTAGTAACAGCCCACCCGCGCCAGCAGCGAGTTTGCCTCGATCGCCTTGGCGGCCGCCTCGGCGAGATTGCCGACAATTATCGAGTGCTGATAGGTGCCAGGTGTCTCCACCGCCAGTCTCTTGAGCAGGGGGTGGTTCATGTCGGACAGTTCCAGAAGGGTGATGTCGGTCGTTATGCCGAACAGTGACTCGAACAGCGGAAGAATACCGATCGTGAGCAACACCGAAACAGCGCCGTTGACCAGACCGAAACCGACATCGGTGAGTACATCTTCACCGGGAGCGAACTTGAGGTTCTCTACTAAGAAAATGAAGACCGCGTAAGTCGCGGCGACCGATAGCAGTATTTTGAAAAACTCGGTGCGCTTGCGCACTCTCAGGGAAGTCATACAGGCCACCGTCCCCACGGTCATGGTCATGAAGGTTAGGGTGAAATCGAAGCGATGCATCAGGCCCAGCAGAAGGGCCAGGACCAGTGTCGAAATGAGGCCTACCTCAGCGTCGAATAGGAATGTTACGATGATCGACAGCACCGCTATTGGGAATAAATACATGGACAGGTCATATAACCCCGCCAGATACACCAGGAATAACTGTAGTCCAAACACTAAGAACAGCGCCAGAAGCTTCGGATTGGAACGGAATATCTCCCGGCGAAAGTAGAACAGGAACAGATACAGCGAAGAGAACGCCGCCAGTACGAGCAGTATCCTGGCCAGAACGGGAAGAAGTGTGACCAGCCAGCCTCTCTCAGCAGCCTCCAACTGCATGATCCGGGTCATCTCATCCAGAATGCGTTGCTGCCGCTCATTGATCCTGGTTCCCGAGTGGACAATGACGTTACCCGCCTCCACCACTTCCTTCACATTCGATACGGAGTTGAGTTCATCCTCCAGCCGGAGATGATACTCGTCCATGTTGAGGCTGAGGTTCACCCTGAGAAAGGTACGGCCTACCAGGTAACAGTATTCAACGTCGATCGGGTCTTTCTGGTTCCTCCGGTTGAGGGAACTTAGAAGCCTGGTATTGGCTTCCGACGCGGTCAGCAACCGGTCGCGGGAGTATATGTTTTCTCTCTCCCCCCGCCTGATGAGGACGTTCCTGGAAAGCATCTCCGAAAGGCCGCTTCCGTCCGCCAGCACTCCGACTTTATAGATCTCGGATTGGAGTATAGCCCTGAGAACCGCATGCGCCACGGCAGGATCATCCACGGAAAGCGACCGGGAAATAGCGTCCCGGCTCAAGCGTGGAAATTGCGCCGATACCAGTTCGAAGAACTCTTCCTCAGAGGGTTTGCTGACAGAATCCTGCCGTACCGAATCGACGATAGTGTAGAGGTACTCCAGTTTCGTCAGCGCCCTGGCCGCAACAGTAGTATCACAATCTACCACCGACGGCACTGTCAGGCGGATGACCTCCATTTCGTCGCTGAGTTCGCGGTCGCTCTTGTAGACCGTGATCTTAGACGGGGCAATAACATCCTCGCGCGATATCTCACCTTTGTGGGGCATATCGAGCGGGTCATAGAGGTACTCACCCGGATAAAGAATCCCCACCAGAAAGGAAGCCAGGAGCAGGAGCGCTACCTTCCGCGTCCGTGAATAGACCGACGGTTTCGGAAGCTGTCGGCTCTCGCTCTTGACCTTGAGGATTTTCTTGATGCGGCGTCTTGTTTTCAGTACGAAAGAGAACATACGGCGAATTCCGTTTCGCCCTACTCCTTTCCCTTCGGTTTCTCATACCTGGCGTACGCCTTGATGATGTCCTGCACCAGCCGATGACGTATGACATCCTTGGCGGTCAGGTAGACGAACTCGATTCCCCTGATGCCCTTCAGAATCCTCTGCACCTTGACCAATCCGGAAGAGCGAGGCTTCTCCAGGTCAATCTGCGTGATATCGCCGGTAATGACCGCCTTCGACTTCTCCCCGATCCTGGTCAGGAACATCTTCATCTGGGCGTTGCTCGTGTTCTGCGCCTCGTCCAACACCACAAAGGCCTCGTTCAGAGTACGACCGCGCATGAACGCCAGCGGTGCAATCTCGATCACACCCATCTCCAGGAGCTTGCGGATCTTGTCCGGCTGCAGCATGTCGTAAAGGGCGTCATAGACCGGCCGCAGGTAGGGATCAACTTTGGCCCGAATATCCCCCGGGAGAAAGCCCAGTGATTCCCCGGCCTCGACAGCCGGACGTGTGAAAACGATACGGTTGACTTTCTTTGCCTTCAGCTCCGCCACTGCCATCGCCACCGCCAGGTACGTCTTGCCGGTACCGGCCGGACCGATTGAGAAAACAAGGTCGCTGCGATCCACGGCCTCGACGTAGTTCGTCTGACCTATCGTTTTGGGCTTGATGATCTTGCGGAGGGAACTGACTAGGAGTTCCTCGGTGGCTATGGCATTGGCCGGGCCGAAGCCGTTTTCCTTGACCATGCCGATAGCGTAATTGACGTACTGTTCGGTAATGAAATCTCCCTGCTTGATTCGCGTGACCAGATCGCCCAGGAGCCTGAGAACCTGGTCGACGTCCGCAGGCGCACCCACCACGCTGACACTGTCGCCTCGTGCGACAACCCTGCTGTCGAAGCGGTCCTCTATCATCCGCAGGAAAAGATCGTTCTGCCCGAACAACAGCCGTTGGTCGATCCCTTCGACGGAAAAGGTCCGCGATCTGTTCTCATCCGGGTTCAAGCTCATGCCGGCCGCTGGGGCTCAGTCTCCTCCTTTTATCATCAGGCCGAGTTCCTCAAGTTGTGCGGGATCAATCACCGATGGAGCGCCGTCCATCAGTGAGAAGGCATTGGTCGTCTTGGGAAAGGCTATCACGTCCCGTATCGAATCCGAGCCGGTCATCAGGGCGACAATCCGGTCCAGGCCGGGGGCAAGTCCGGCGTGCGGCGGGGCACCATATTCCAGCGCCCGCAGCAGAAAACCAAACATGCGTTCAGCTCGTTCGCGGTCAATACCCAGGATTCCGAGCATCTTCTCCTGGAGATCACGCCGGTTTATACGCTGTCCCCCCGAGGCTATCTCCCAACCGTTGGC
>JAGLXI010000099.1 GCA_023132995.1 Candidatus Zixiibacteriota bacterium
ATTAAATTGCGGGGCTGTTGAATGATCGCCACTATACCTTCGGTAACATCTTTCAATGAGGAAACGCGGGGCGGCAGTTCCCCTCGTGTGCCGCATGACCTACAACAGTCCGTGGTATTCCAGCAGACGGGGGGCGTCTGCCAGGCACGGTAGAAGGTCTGATCCCTGGGTACCGTTAATCAGCGGGGAAAGTGCATAACGGTCCGATTACCAAGCAGGGCTCGCTGACTTTGCGCTGGGTCTTGATCCAGGCAGTTCCGCATGCCGTACGGAAAGAAGAAACAAAGCATTGACGCTGACCTTTTCATAGGTGAGCGCAGTTGAAGCTTCGCAGCTCAGTGGGAGATGCGCGCGTAGCGCGAAAAACCGACAGCGTCGGCAAGCCGGTTTCTACTGCTCGGCCGGTTTGGCCGGCTCGGCCTTAACGGCGGCGGCGCTCGTCTTAGATCCCTTCTCTTTATCTCTGATCTGTTCCTTGATGCGAGCCGATTTGCCGGTGAGCTTGCGAAGGTAATACAGCTTTTTGCGACGGACCTGGCCAGTCCTGACCCGCTCGAGTTTGGAGATATTGGGAGAGTGCAGTGGGAAAACCCTCTCCACACCAATACCGGAGGATATCTTCCGAACGGTGAAAGTCGAGCCCATACCGCCACCTCGGCGACTTATAACGTCCCCCTGGAAGACCTGGATTCTCTCCTTGTCGCCTTCCTTGATCTTCACGTGAACGCGCACGGTATCGCCCGTTCTGAACTCTGGGAAATCATCACGCAGGTATTTCTTCTCGATCTGGACTATACGTTTCATCGCCTGTTCCTTTCTCAGCTCAACTCGAAGTTCTTATCCAGCTCGTTCACGAGTCTTATATCGTTTTCGGACAATTCAGCCTTTTTCAACAGATCCGGCCTCTTCTGAAGACACTTCTTTATTGCCAGGGCGCGCCGGCCTGCCTCAACCTCCCGATGATTGCCAGAGATCAGGACTTCCGGCACCGAGAGATCATCATATACCGCCGGTCTCGTGTAGCAGGGTGTCCCGAGAACGTCGTCCATATGTGAATCGCCCAGAGCCGACTCAAAGTTCCCCAATACGCCGGGAATCAGCCGCACTACCGCGTCGACCATGGCCGCCGCGGCAGGTTCGCCGCCGGTAAGGACGAAATCTCCGATTGAGACCTCGTCGATATTATATAGATCCAACAGTCTCTCATCGACACCCAGGTAGTGCCCACAGATAAGGGTCAACCGCCGGCAGAGCGAATACCTCACGGCTCGCTTCTGATCGAACATCACGCCCGCCGCCGAGGTTAGGATTATTCTTTCCTCGTCGTCGCCACTATCGCGGGAGTCGCGCCGCGCATAACCGAGCTTGGAAAGACAGCGGTCTATCGGCTCTACCTTGAGGACCATACCACCACCGCCACCATAGGGGCTGTCATCCACAGTGCGATGACGGTCGGTGGTGAAATCACGGAGGTCGATAATCTCGATTTCAAAGAGGTCTTTTTCAACCGCCTTTCCCGGGAGCGACTGCCCAAAGGTTTGCGCAAAGTAATCCGGGAAGAGTGTTACTATCTCTATTCGCATCGGTCGCTGATCAGACATCACGATTCTTCGCCGTCCCGGAGGCTGGCCGTTACAAGAGTAATGGTTTTGGCCTCTACATCTACACGCTTCACAAACTGCTTCACCGCCGGAACGAGCAGCTTTTTTCCTGCCTCGGTTCTCACCACGTACACATCGTTGGCCGGGTACTTCTCCACGTCGATCACTTCTCCAACCAAGGCTCCGGTGCCCTCTTCAACAGCCTGACAACCCACCAGGTCAAAGACAAAATGAGCGCCTTCCGGCAACTCCACCAACTGATCTCTCGGCACGGCCAATTCCCGATTGGTCATCCGCGACGCTTCCTCCCGACTGTCGACATTCTCAAATCTCAACACCGGTCGCCCGGAAATCATACGGGCCACAACTACGGTCGATTTCCGCCAGCCGTCCTGGCTGCCGACATATAACTCCTTCATACCGGCAAATCGCTCCGGGTAGTCGGTCAGCGGCGTCACGTATATGTCGCCATCCAGACCCCTGGATCGTCCCAACCGACCGATCACTACCAAGTCCTGGTCCTCTGGTGCCACCGCCTATTCGAGTATTTCCAGGACAGCTCGTTTACCCTGCCGCGCAGCGGCGGCGACCAGGAGGGTCCTCATCGCCTTTGCGGTTTGCCCTTGTTTTCCGATGACCTTACCCAAATCACTCTGAGCCACACGCAGTTCATACACCGTTGTCCGACTTCCGACGACCTCCGCGATATCGATTTCATCCGGGTTGTCGACCAGGTACTTGACGACGAATTCGAGGAATTCCTTCATCACAAAATCCCTTTCTCCTTTGCGGTTGCGGTAGAGGAACCGAATTATACTCATTGGCTGACCAGAAATGCCTGTCAGTATCCCTCAGCAGCGAGCGTTTCAGGACTCGGCGGGAGCATCCTTCGATGCAGCGGCCGGTGCCGGATCGGGCGCGCTTTCAGCCGGGGCCTTCGCGGCTGCTTTCTTCGTTTTTCTGGTTTTCTTGCTCCGTTCGGTGATAGTAGTTCTCAGGGCTATCTCAGAGACGTCTTCTCCCTTTTTGTACTTCTCGTACTTTTCCGTGAAGCCAACCTGGGCGAGAAGATTGCCAACCGTATCGCTAGGGATTGCGCCCTGATCCAGCCACTTGGTCAGCTTGTCTTCGATAACGCTCACCTCGGCCGGTCTGGTGATAGGATTGTAAGTGCCGAGAATCTCCAAAAAGCGACCGTCGCGAGCACGACGTGAATCGGCGGCCACAATTCGATAGAAGGGGCGCTTCTTGGCTCCCATGCGGCGAAGTCTTACGTGTACTGCCAACAAATCCTCCGTTCTCAAAGACCGCCTGGTAAATTGGGCATCATTCCCTGCGGCAGGCCTTTGAATTTCTTTTTGCTCATATTGTGAAACATCTTTTGCATGACAAAGAACTGCTTGAGAAGTTGGTTAACCGCCTGGACCGAGTTACCGGACCCCTTGGCGATCCGTCTCTTGCGTGAACCGTCTATGATACCCGGACGGCGGCGTTCGTCTACCGTCATAGACTTGATTATGGCCACCATGCGCTCCATCACATGCTCGTCCACCTTGAAATTCTTGAGGGCTTTGCCCATGCCGGGGATCATACCGAGCAACGAGTCAATGGGACCCATCTTCTTGAGCTGGCTCATCTGGTCGAGAAAGTCCTCAAAGTTAAACTGCGCCTTAAGCAGCTTCTCCTGCATCTGCTCGGCTTTCTCGACATCGATTGTCTCCTGGGCTTTCTCCACCAGCGACACGACGTCGCCCATCCCTAAGATGCGTGAGGCCATGCGGTCCGGGTGAAACGGCTCCAGGTCGGATATTTTCTCGCCCGTCGAAGCCAGCTTAATGGGACAGCCAGTGACCGACCTGATAGATAGCGCGGCGCCGCCACGGGCGTCACCGTCGAGCTTGGACAGCACTACACCGGTAATACTCAGACGGCGGTGAAACTCGTCAGACACTTTGACGGCATCCTGACCCGTCATGCTGTCGGCCACCAGTAGGATTTCGTCCGGCTTGACCCCGGTTTTGATTTCCTCAAGTTCATGCATCAGTTCGTCGTCAATGTGGAGTCTGCCGGCTGTGTCGATTATGACAAGATCGATGAAGTTCTTCTCGGCGTAAGCCACCGCCTCCCGGCATATCCGGGGTGGATTTTTGCCCTCAACGTGGAAATGCTCGACGGCTATCTGGTCGGCCAGCACTTTCAGTTGCTTGACCGCAGCCGGGCGATAGATGTCTGCCGCAACCATGAGCGGCTTCTTATTCTTGCGCCTGGCCTGGAGGGCGATCTTGGCCGCCAGTGTTGTCTTGCCGGACCCCTGAAGGCCGCATATCACGTAGACCGTGGGCGACTTGTCAATCGGCGCCAGCGGCTGGGTCTTGCCTCCTAACAGCCGCACCAGTTCATCGTGCACGATCTTGACTACCATCTGGCCGGGATCAATCGACTGCAGTACTTCAATACCGACCGCCTTTTCCTCGACCGCCTTAATGAAGTCGCGAGCCACCTTGTAGTTGACGTCCGCTTCAAGCAGCGCCCGGAGCACCTCGCGCATGGAATCGCGGATATTCTTTTCCGTCAATTTCCCGGCGCCGCGCAGCTTTTTCAGCACCAACTCAAGTTTGTCCGACAGACTCTCAAACATCTCTGGTCAATGAACTCCAATACAGCGAAACCGCAGAACGGCCCGCATTTCAGTCCTGCCGCAGGGTGATTCATGTTCAAAAAGACAGAAAACTCCCTGCGGCCATAAACAAGCTTACCAATATATCCAAATCGAAACGTTTGGCAAGAAGTTTGTGGGGGGCGCGTTAACGCGCGGTGCGCGCGGCGTGATTAATCGCCAAGCCTTCGGATTGTCCCCTACTCCATGGCGCTGACAACGAGGTCAATCTCAGTGCCGATATCAAGCTCGGCGCCCCCGGGTTCGGACTGCTCGAGGACCGTCTCCGGCAGGTACCTCTCATCGATCCGGTAAGTGATGACGCCCCGTTTCAGGAACTTCTCCCGCAGGCGGGTATCGGCTTCGTTGAGCGTCAGCCCGACAACTTTCGGTACATAGGTGAAATCGGCTGCCCGCCCTCGGTTGACAGCCAGATTGACCGGCGAGCCCAGCACAATCTCCGAACCCGCAGCCGGGTAGGAAAAAACGACCACCTTCTCCGGCAGAGTGTCGGAAAAAGCCCAGACTATCTCTCCCACGCTCAGACCGGCGGTCTCCATATCCAGCATCGCCTGCCGCACCGATAGACCGGCCACCTGCGGTATCGGCACGAGTTTCTGTCCCAGCGACACCATGAACTTGACGGCCCGGCCCTTCTTGACCTTGGTACCGGCTATCGGAAACTGGCTGAGAATAACTCCCTGCTCCTTACCGGGTGAGTACTCCTGCGAGGCAATCTCGTGCCTCAGGCCAAGCTGCTCCAGCGACATGCGGGCCTCGACCGTGCGCTGCCCCACGAAATCCGGGAGTGGGAACTCAGTCCCCTGCCGCGTCACAATCGGCATCACCACGCTGTCCACCAGTACGTAAGCTAAGAGCAGAATTACCAGCGGAAAAACCGCCCACAAGACGACCTTCCGCTTGAACGTCCCATACGGGAGCGGCCCGGCAAGAAAACCGGCCTGCCGCTTGCGACTTTTGTCCAGCCTGGAGGCTCGAATCTGTGACATATCCGAAATGATTATATGTCCGCGCACTTCGTCAGACAAGCTTAAAACCGCCGCGGCTCACGCGCGAGATTCGCGACCTATCTCAACTACTGCCCTCGCCCGAAGCACACAAGAGTGAACCCGCCGATGCACGTTTAATCAACTGAAGCGGCGACACCGCCTACGGGCACGGCGGTGGTGCCGGGCCCTCGTTGAACATGTAGTCCACAAGATAGACCAAATCGGCGATGTCGATAGGTTCGACCCCACTGCCGTCCACGTCACCCTCGTCCCAGCAGGGTGGTTCGGGCCCCTCGTTGAACATGTAGTCCACTAAGTAGACCAAGTCAGCAATGTCTATCGGTAGGACACCACTGTGGTCTACATCGCCGCGGATGACGCAGCAGCCACCTGAAAAGTCCTGCCAGTAGCCATGACTGAGGCCATAGTTCTCCGAACTACCGGTTCCCACAGCCGTCTGCCCCACAGTCCCGGCAAGTCCGTAGCTGGTCGATGAACCCTCGGTGCCGCCCGATGATATCACCTGCCAGTTGATCTGCTCACCAGATTTGGCATCCGCCGAGACACTCCCCGCCAGTGCGACAAAGAAGGCGATGAGTCCGAGTGCGTTCAATATGCTATACTTCATAGTCTCGTCCTCTCTTCTACCTGGCTTCGAGTTCCGCGATTCTCTGTTCCAGCTTTTCTACCTTGTCCAGCAGCGCTTGCACCGCAGCAAGACTCACTCCGGCCACATCACCCTGTGACAGATGTCTGTTATCGCGTGTGCCATCCACGGTAATCGTCCCAACATCGAATGCAGCCACGAAATCTTCGGCCACGGGGCCGATATGACGCTCATTGGAACCTTTGTACTGCCAGGATTCAACCGGCATACTCGCGACTTTGTCCAGCAGCGCTTCCCTTTCCAGCGGTTGAAAGCCTTCCTTATTAACGCGGCTGCTGGCGTTGGTCCAAACGCCGCCGGCGCTAAGATAGGCGCCATTGCCGTTGGATGTGCCGGTGCCAACGTGGATGGGGTGGTCAATTCCACTGGATTCATCGTCGCGGTTTATTCCGAGTTTTCCTGATTGCACACCATTGTAAAAGGCAACACGATGATCAGTATCGATATAGACTTCGTCTCCAAATGCCATTGAATAATCCGCGTTTTCTGTAAGTGTGTCCCGGTATCCCATGGCAACAGATGCCGTACCTGCGGCAAGATTTCTTGCCCCTCCACACACTGTACTTGCATCCCCGCTTGCGACATTGTACTCCCCTCCAGTCACTGTGCTTCTATGACCGCTGGCAGTGTCACAGTGCCCTCCGCCGACGGTGCAATACTGCGAGATCGCAGCGTTACCGTGCCCTCCTGCAACGACACAATATTGGTTAGTTGCTGCGTTTCCGGCTCCACCTCCTACGGTTGCGTAGATTTCCCCTATACTATTAAACTGTCCGCCTCCTATCGCACCGCCGCCTGCACCTATAGTATTGTCATTGCCCCCGCTGATGGTCCCGAATGCCCCGACAATGATACGGTTTCTGCAACCACCCCCGATGGTGGCGTGGTGTCTGTCGATACCGATATAGTTGCCGGTTCCACCACCGATTGTACTTACAGCGCCGTAGGCAGTGTCATCGGTTCCTCCCCCAATTGTGGCGAGAGCACCGCTGACGATGTTCCTTAGTCCACCCCCGACGGATGCGCGATCACCGCTAACAGTATGGCCATCACCCACTGCAAACGCACAATGGCCTGTGTTTGTGTGCCCAGGGCCGATGGTCGCCTTGCTGGCCACAAACAGGTCGCCGGGGGAGCGTTCGTCGCTGAGTATCTGCACATCACCCCAGATCGTACCGCCGCTGGCCCCGTCGACCGTGCTCACGCGATACGCATACGGGGCCGAGATCAGGCGTGTGCGCGGCTCTATCTCATCGCCTCTCCCCACCTGGATGCCCAGCCAGCGGTCGGCACCCGAAAACACTGTGTCTTCAATCGGCTCTGCTGGGGTGCCCGCTCCCAGAATGACGTTGAACAAACCATTGACAATCTCTACAGCGGGGTGTGGTTCCGTCCACTTTGGGTAGCCGTTTGTCTCGGCATCATAAATGGTGAACACCATCGAATACGTTCCGTTTGGAACCGGATCGCCCTGATCGTCGGTCAACCGCCCCTGGTAGTTGATCATTTGTGGCACTTCTGCTACAGCCGACGCAACCAGGAATACGGCTGTCAAGACAATAACGACTTGCCATACGTTACGCACGTTCATACGCACCTCCGTGAAAGGATTGACAAATGTCCACACCGAAGTTGAAAGGCGAGTTATTCTACCTGAAAGTAAGTATACAGGGCAGATCGGTTCGCGTCAAGCCATTTTCCCGCATACAGAGCCGCAAAACCAGCCACCGGCAGTGGATCATACCCGGAGTGAACTACGTCGGTGGGTCTGCATACTCGTGCATATCATAGGCTGGGTTTCGGGCAGGCTTGAGGCCTCAAGTCTGTGCAGGTAATATCGGCGAAGCAGGGGAGGAGTCCGTTACTCTCTGCCGGTGGGGAAGATAGAAGCCCGCAGGCTGCAAGGGCCGACTCTGCCCGGTGGTTTCTGAGGCGTTGGCTGCTCTTTTGCTCCAGTAGGATCAGCCCCGAACGAGGCGCCTTCTGCGTCATGTCGCGGCAGTTGAACTGGAGTCAGAATGACCGAAGAGAATGTTTCAGACATAGCCCAGATCAGTTTCCTGGTCGGGGCCAGCCTGTATGTGGGCTACAGTCTCACGGAGCTGATCCTGAGCCTGATCGGGCGGTACCTTCAGTTCTAAAAGGCCGCCGCCGGTTCCCGCCGTTTTATCACTCTCAATTACCAGCAATAGAGCTGCGCCGCAGGGTGGCAGGTTCAAACTCGTTTGGACCTGGTCGTAAAAGTCACTCCCAAACAAGTTTGCAGGCAAGCCTGTCTTTTGCGCTTTGCGCTGGATTCCGGGTCAGGCCCGGAATGACAATG